>PBWO01000042.1 GCA_002727275.1 Methanobacteriota archaeon | reverse complement strand
CTTACTTGGCAACGATACAAAGATGGGACGCTCACCTTGTCTGTTTTGATATTCCATATTCTCTCGTTCATTGTGCCATTATCGTGGTTGTTTGCTGTGCTAGGATTTAGCGGCTCTCCGGCCTGAGAGGCCCCTGGTTTATGGGGAGATAAGTTCCCTTACCCTATGATTCATCTCCAGTGTATTCGGTGACGCGTATTCCAAGCCTACCTCTCCGGGCCTCCCTTGTCATAATTCGATCCATTTTCTTATGGAATTCTGACTCAAGATCAATTTTCATCGCCAGTGAATGTCCCAGAATTAGAATCAGAAGGTCTGCCAGCTCCTCGGCGGCCTCCTCATCTGGCTTGCCCTTGGTAATCGCTGCAGCAAATTCGCCCAGTTCCTCGACAGTCAGGGCTACTCGATAGCCCATATCATGTCCGTGATTCTCCTTGGAAGCAAAGGCGTGCTTATGATGGAAAGCTGCAACTCTAGACATCATCGTTTGCCATGAACCATCAGGGCTGTCTTGGGCTTCAATCTGAATCCAATCGTCTACACTCACAGGTCTTGTCATATCGCTCGCTGGTGGTCTAGACCCATCAACGTAGTTGTCCACTCATGGGTGGTTGTTTGCCATCATTTTCTCCTTGAGGGAGTACCAAAGCAATTCCACAAAGACCAGATAACACAAGAATCGCAATTGATCCGATGAAATAGACTAATCTTTTAGACATCTCATCCTCTATCTCTAGACACAGTGCTCCATCTATTGGGTCGTTGTTGTCAAGGACATAGATTCTGTAATTGATATCACACTCTCGCTCATACTCATCCGAAGCATCGTCGTGATACTGCATCAAGTCCATAGTCACAGGAAGCATCACCAAGGATATGGCGATTAATAGTAGACCGTTTCTAGTCTCGCTCTCCAACAAATCACCTGCTAGACAAGAGAGCTTTGACGCACTCTCCCACACTCTCTCTCATTGAAGCGGCCATCTCATCTACGGCCTCATGATCAATTTCGGCTTCCGGTAAGCCCGGCGTCCTGCCAGCAGCCCAGTTTGAGGAGCATGACAATGCTACATGAGAGATTCCTGTCTCTGCTACCAGTCTCGATTCAGGCCCCAGAGTCATTCCGACTACATCTGCACCGAGCCTCTCAAGTGCATCTATCTCTGAAGGAGTTTCAAACTGGGGTCCGACGCATTGTGCTACAACCAAGTCGTCTACAGCTTTCTTCTGGATGCTGCTGAGTACTGCTGCGCAAATTTTGCTAGACTCTGAATCAAAACACGATGTTCTGTCGGCGTGAGTTGCATGGTCATCATGGAATGTCCATGGCTTCTCAGCCAAATCCAATACGTCGGATGCCACTCCAATAGTTCCTGGCGGTAAATCCTCTCGCATACTACCAACGGAGTTGATACTTAGGACCAGATCAGGCTGGAAGCTAACTGCTGCATGCACATTAGCGCGATGCTCGATACGATGAGGTGGCGTTCTAGAATCCGAGACTGAGTGATGTCTGTCTATCACCATAACCTCCCCAGCACCTGTATCGATTAGAGTGACTGGGACTTGCCCCCAGTCTGAATCTACCCTTAGGGTGCTTGATTTGTCCCCAGTAGAGGATGAAAGTTGTGAGGCGAACGCACTCATGCCCGTTCCACAGAGCACCGCAATGCGGGGCATGAAATCACTCCTTAAGGCGCTCGATTAGCTCGGCCTTCTTGCCTGAGACTGGCTTTCCGGCCTCTTTGAGAAGCGCCTTCAACTCAGCGACGGTCATCGAATTATAGTCGGTGTCGGAATCTCCTCCGATTACCTCAGAGACTTCTTCTTTCACGGCTTCAGCTACCTCCTTGACGGCCTCAACTACTTCTTCTGCGACTTCTATTGCACCTTCTACTGCAGCATCTACTGCTGTGGTGCCTGAACCAATCTTCAATTCGCCAACAACCTCAGTCGCAGCCTCCTTAATTTCATCGACAACATCCTCGACAGCCTCTGCCATAGTCTCCGCTAGGTCGCCTTCCTGCTCAGAGGGTTCGGCCTTCTTGTCCTCTTCTTCCTGAGAGATTATCTCTTCTAGTGTAGGGCCATCACTGACCTCAACGCCTGATTGAATGAGTTGAGTCCTTCTAATCATGACGTCTCTGACTGGCTGAATCTTAGAGACTGCTTCACGAATCTGAGTTTCCAATGTTCCATCAAGAGATGCCTTTTGCATTTCGACCCATGTGTTAGTTGCTCCGAACTTGATGATTATGTCCCTCGCTTGGGCCCTCATCTCCTGTTTCTGACTAGCCTTGATTCTGTTGCGTGATATCATCATCGGCTTTACTCTGATGTAATAGCCATCTTTGGTGACCATATCGATTGTATCATCGATCTTTCCTCGATCTCGACGAACCTGCCTTCGGATGTGGTCCTTGAGTAGTTCGTGACCGATATATTCGGTCAGAGCATCTTAACCGATAACTTCGTTGATTCTGAATTGGACCTTGACATTCATCTTGGAGAAATCTCCATCCAACTCATACTGGAGAATCTCATAATGGCGGCCGATGAGCATCTCTTCTTCTTCAGCCATGGTCTCTCCAATGACCTTGAATGACCATGGATTTCTAGGGGCTCTGATACTGTACCAGCGCTTCGACTTCCACTTGTCACGCTGTCTGCGTGCCGCTGCCCTGGCTGCTGCTCCTTTTGCCATGACATCGGACTCCTACCGAGGGCTACCTCGTACGCGAGCCGTCCGACCTGCCCCGAGTATATGAATCAAAGCCCCGTGAGAATATGAAAATCGTAGCGCGAGAGCATTAAGTTGGGGGTTTCTGTGGTCGGCACATGGGGCTGCACAGTGCACGCTGGAGAGTGCATGCCAGCGCTGTCGATGATGTGGCCTTGATCGAACAGAGTTTATGCTGGCTCACAGGGGAGGGTTGTAAGGTCAATTTGGAGAAGGGCAAGTCTTGGCATGGCTCTGAGCAGACCATCATTGAGGCTAGTGTTTCGGGCAGGAAAGCATCTACAAATGCACTATCCAGATTGGGAAAAATATGCTTACAGCAACTCGCTGATGAAGGAGTCTCAATCAGGCTTGATTCAGACAAGGTTCTGCATGTCAGAGTTTCTCTGAATGACTTGGTTTGTGGAAAAGTTTCGTTAGTTAGTGAAACAAATGGTGAAGCTACTGCAAAGGGGCGGTTCAAGGTGGAATCATATCCCGGACAGAGTGTAGAGTCGGTTACTGCGGATTTAATTCACGAACTGATTAGTAGAGCATAATAGGATACAAGTGTTGATATGCAATCCTTTCTCGCCAAGATTCTACATGACTCATGTAGTGACCAGTGCTTGCGTTAAGTGCAAATACCAAGATTGTGTTGCGGTTTGCCCCGTAGAGTGTTTCAGAGAGGCTGATGATTACCTAGTCATAGACCCTGACGAGTGCATCGACTGCGCTGCCTGTGTACCTGAGTGCCCAGTCGAAGCGATCTATGCAGACACAGATGTACCAGATGAGGAGATGAGTTGGCTAGACAAAAATGAGGAGGAGGCTCCTAACCTGCCCATTGCAGAAGGTGACTCTCCGGTGCTGGCAGATTCTTGAATTGGGCCGTCACAAGGGTTCATGAGGCAATGGCCCGAGGCTAAGGCATGACCCAGTTGGTAGACCTCAACAAGATGAGGCATGGCACAGAGTTGCTAAAGCGGGGTTTCGCCAAGATGCAAGAGGGTGGTGTCATCATGGATGTCGTCACTCCAGAGCAGGCGCACATAGCAGAAGATGCAGGTGCAACCTCTGTGATGGCGCTCGAGAGAGTTCCCGCAGACATTAGGTCTGATGGCGGTGTGGCTAGAATGAGTCATCCCGACCTAATCAGAGGAATCATCGATACAACTAGTATTCCCGTGATGGCAAAGGCAAGAATAGGTCATGATGAGGAGGCCCGAGTCTTGCAAGAGCTTGGAGTCGATATGGTCGACGAGAGTGAAGTTCTAACGCCTGCAGATCCATTCTATCATATTGCGAAAAACGAATTCACAATACCATTTGTTTGCGGGTGCACAAACCTTGGAGAGGCTTGCAGGAGAATCATGGAAGGAGCGGCTATGATTCGGACCAAGGGTGAAGCCGGAACTGGGAATGTAGTTAGTGCAATCCAGCATGCTAGATTAGTATCTCAGGAGCTTGCACTTCTGCAAAGTGCTAACGATGCTGAATTTGAAGTGATGGCTAGAAAGGTGTCAGATGGTTTCCGTAGAATCGAAGAGGCTAGCGAACACGAGTTAATCGTGGAAAATACGCCTTTCGGTAGCATGGATGCATGCCACGATGCTATCGTTGAGATTCTGGGCGAAGTTAAGGAGATGGGGAGGTTGCCTGTAGTTACATTCTCTGCGGGTGGCATAGCCACCCCGGCAGATGCAGCCTTGTTGATGCGTCACGGAATGGATGGTGTATTCGTCGGCTCGGGGATTTTCAAATCCGAAGACCCTGCTACGACCGCTTCTGCCATCGTGATGGCTACTCACCACTTCAATGACCCTAGCAAGGTGACTGAGGCTTCCGCAATGATGGCAGGTAAGCCGATGGATGGATTGGAGATAGACAAACTCGAAGTCAGAATGGAAGAGCGTGGCTGGTAATTAGTCGCGTTTTCCCCTAGTTGTTCCCAGCCTACGTGACTTCTTTCTCTTTCGCGGTGTTTCTCGCTCCGAGTCGTCGGCTCTAGTTCCGCCAAGAGTGATAGAGCCGCTCTCTAGTAGTTGCTCAGTCAAGGAATCAGCCAGTCCCTCGTCTTGATCGGGAGTCTTAGTTGCCTCCCTGACGGATTCATTGTGCTCTTTGATAATCCTCTCCCTCTCTTCCCTCTGGGCCTTTAGTTCATCACGAATCTCGTTGACTTGGTCCAACAACTCCTTCATGTCCGAATGTACCTTGTCTGCAGACTCTCTAGCAGATACAAAAGCCGCGTGCAACCTATCTCCTTCAGCCCTTAGGAAGTCTCTCTCTTCTAGCATTGGCTTGATCTCTTCCCATATCTCATCGGCCTCTTTGTTGGCATCTAGCATCGCTTGGTGCTGAGCATCGGCCTCGGAGCGAAGTAGTTGGATTGAGCCTTCCATATCTCCCAGATCGATTTGGATAATTTGTAACTCCTGTACTGCTGGCATCAACTCATCCCTCTTCGATATCAGAGTCTTTAGTTTCTTTAGAAGGCGGTTTTCCTTCTTCAGTGATAAGTTGCCATCAGTCATTATTTGATTCTCGATACGATCGATCTCGCCCACTGTCTCAGAAAGTTCGATTACAACTGATTTGTTACCCTCATCTCTCCTACCTCGTTTCTGTTGGATTAATTCTCCAATCTGTTTCTGAATCTCATCGCGCTTGGCTTGGTGTACTTTTGCTCTAGCCCTGACTTCCTTCTGCTCATCAAGCCTCTCGCCGATTCGGTCCCTGAGTTCCTTGCCCCGATTTTGTACCGAATCTCTAGAATCAGCTGCCCGCTTGGCGTTCTCATTGTGACTGTTTCTCTGCTCACGCATCCTGCGCAATCTGGTCTCCATTGCGTGTAGCCTAGTCCTGAGGTCATCACTCAAGATAGGATCGTCTTCTGACACGATTCCGCCACTAGGGCATTACCTTTGAATGGACCTGAATCAAAGACCTACGAGATTGAATAGGAATGGTAGAAATGGAGAGATGGTAACTACTGTAGCCCCAAACATGAACAGTCCTCCTAGGGACATTCTAACTCTTGTCAGAAGGTCTGAACGAATTTGTACAGTAAGCACACGGCCAGAGATTAGGTTTCCAGCCTCGTCCTCCAGTCGTAGAGTAACGGTTGCTTCACCCATGGCCGATGGCAACAGGCTTTGCCAAATGATGCGCGTGGATGAAATAAGTGCGGGAAGTTTTGAGTACAATTGTTCGCTAACTTCGGGACCTAAATTGATTGGTTCTGCATTGAGTCTGTATACGCATTCCTGAGGTCTGAAGTCGGGAGTCTGGACCCTCAAAACCAAATCCATAGGAGTGTCTCCCTGATTTAGTACGAAAGCGAATAGGTTGGCCTGGCCAACTACTAGATTTTCCATATCCACATCTAGCCAGACATCGCCTGAAGCGCCAGATGCAAGTCTACTCATTCTGAGTCTATCATGAATACGGAAGAACGGTGCGCACTCAGAACGAGCCCTAGAGAGTAGTCTATCCCAAGTCTCCTCTCCAAGTTCTGGGTGATTGAACAGACGCTCGATAGTCGAAGGATCTAGCATGGGCTCAAGAGCGGACCTGAATTGCCCCTCATCAATAAGAGAAGACCGTCGCAGATAAAGCAGATGTAGCAAGGTCTCCTGTAACTCTCTCCTGCTGCTTCCTTCCCTAATTGAGGGCTCTATTGAAGATAAATACTCAGACATTCTGACTGCCAGTAGAGGGTCGACATGAGCCCTGATAACATCGGTAAAGGGCCGACTTAGAAGAGCGGGGTGGATAGGAGGGGAGAATGCCTGAAGCATTCCCCATGGCTCACTGGTGTTGAAACGAGAGCGTTCCGACACCATGTGAACGCCATGACCGCTTAGCAAGGCTCCAGTTGAAAGTGCAAACAAGAAGGGTAATCCGGTATTGTCTTCAGGCAACCACATTGCTACACCAAGAAGTATTGCAGCAAGGGAAATCAAAGTAGTTGTGATTCCCAGTTGCCTTATTGCGCCGTCAATTGTAGCCCTCATCTCTGCATAGCCGTGTGAACTCTTGAAAGTGAGTCCGAGTCTAGTCAATTCACTCGACTCCAAAGAGAAAATAGATCTAGTGGTCGACATTAGCCAAAACAACAGAAGTAACATTGCTGTATCGGCCACAAGCATTAGTAAAGATAAACCGTAAATCGCAGTTAGAATGTCCGAACCCCAAACTACCGATTCAAGGTGATTTGTCCACCATTCAGGATCGCTGTCTGCAAATGCCTGTGCAAGGCCATATAGAATAATCACAACCAGAGGCAAGAACAAAACTAGTCTAGCCCCACTGCTAATCAACATCCGGTCGATTCTCAGCAGCATCTGCTCTCTAGAGCGCAGCATTTCGATCCTGTCATCTTTCACAACATCCTCAACTGGAGCAGTGGGTGTTTGTTGATGAATTTCGGGTGCCGGAAGAACCACGTCACTAATTGAGTCGGCGAGACTGTCTAGATCGTCCTGATTCTCCATCAGATTACCTCGTTTGTCCTAGCAAGAATTCTCAAGGATACTGGTTTTGACATCTCGAGTTTATTTCCGGAGGAATAAATCCCATCACTTCGGGACTCCACTACCTCTCCGACACCTAGGCCTGCCAATTCTATCGTACGAGAGTCAGTTGGCCTCATTACAATCATCTCCACGGTTGCGTTGCTACCTACTGGAAGAGCACTCAGGGGAAGTAGAATTCCAGTTCGCATTGGTTCAATATGTCTTTTGATTATGGGGATTCTTTCTCCACTAGGGGTTTTCTCGGGGAATCCTAGCATCCTATCGAGGGCAATTTCAAGGCCTTCATCTATCGCATGCTCGATCTTACATGCTGCTTCATTGATGCTGCCTTCATAGCCGATTACCTCAGTTAGAAGTATCTCCACTAGGCCCTCCCTTCGCTTGATTTTGGCGGCCTCTTGGAAGCCTTCTGGAGTCAGCCTGCATCCCTTGTATGGAATGTGCGTGACTAGGTCTCTGTTTGCGAGTCTCTGAATCATCTCGGTTGAAGAAGGAGGGCTGACATTCATCATCTCAGCCAGAGTTGTTGTCTTGATGATGTCTGAAGGGTTTTCTGTGTGTGCCTCAAAGAGTCTTTTCAGATACATCTCTTCGTATTCACTAAATTCTTTCATCCTCAACCCGCCTCCGCCAAGAATTCTGTTCTGCAAGCAGGACACCTAGAATGGACTGGTCTTTTATCTAAGGGGATTCTGAGCATCTGTTGACATTCGGGGCATGGCAGCTCGTCCTCCGAAGACACTACTGATACAATAGAAGGTGAATTAGACTGTGGTGAGGTTTCTGTTGTTTCCTCGACCTTCTCAACCAATTGAGGAGTAGTAGAAAATTGGCTGCTGCAGGCAGGGCACTTGACCATGCCCGTGTGGGAAATTGGAATTTTTAGTCTCTGATCGCAACTTGGACAAGGTACTTCCTTCTTTTCTGAAGTTGATTCTTGCCTGAGAGCTATCCTAGACCGTCTTAGCACCTTGTCTTCGGACTCGGTACTTGGTGTTCGTTCGGATATTGCTCTCATGGCGATTAAGCCTACCAAAACAATTGCAAATCCTAGAATGGCACCATACAAAGCAGCCATAATATCGAATGGCAATTGTATGCCAGTTTCAGTATTTGATTCAGAAGTTATTGAAACCGGACTGCTAGCCATAGAGCCGTCCATCGACCAAATTAAGTCGGCCTCGACTACCTGTGAGTCTGGCCACGGACCAATATTGATTGAGCCCGAAGAAGAACCTCCTGCCGATATAGCCGATACAGGGATTTCTGCGAGAATCATTCCTCCGTCAGAGTTGCTAACGAACCGCAGAATCCCTGGAAGAGTTGAGGAGTCGCCTGAGTTGCTTAGAGTATAATCCAGAGAGACTGTATCTCCTGAATTGGGATTCTCCGGCTGATACTGAGCAATTGTAACCGAGGGTGAGATTATTGGCGGTGCAATGAGGGTATCCCAAGACAAATTGGAGTTAGAATTGGCTGAAGACCAACCTAGGGGTGATACGGTGATTGAGATCATTGAAGCATCGGGATGACCTAATGCCGAATTTAGCGAGCGAATGCCCGGATTCATCATTAGTTCAAAATTCTGAACTTGTGTTGATTCGCCCGAATTAATTAACGAGACTGAGACTCCAATTAGACGTGACTTGCCCTCAGACATGGATATTGTGAAGTCGCATTCTAGACCTTCTGCCAGAGTCCATTCTATTGATTCGAAAGATAGAGACAAGGATTGACTTTCAAGAACTTGAATCTCGAATTTTCCTTGTAAGTCAGAAGAAACTCCTCCATCCTCGCTAATGACCTGCCAATTTACTTCCAAAAGTCCTGCGGAAACTGGAATTAATTGTGCTACTACCTCTCTACTGGAGCCTGGGCTAATTTCTGTTTCGGGACCAACTGACAAATTTTCCCCTATTGCAGAAGTCAGTTCCAATCTAACTGAGCCAGTCTCAGAACCCTGATTATGGACCAATATTGAGACCGAAAGAACATCGCCGACATGAATTGGCTCACCAGAGATTGCGACTTCTGAAGATCCTGCTGGCCCAAACATTTTCTCATCTTCAGCGGATGCTGTAGTGGCCATAGCTGAGAGCAAAAACATGATGGAAAGCAATATTCCAGCGGTAGATTGGCGCCAATCCATTGTATATCTGGCCGTTATCCGATGTATGAAGGAAACCCCTTTCCAAGGTCACATAGTGACCTTTAATGGGGATTCTCTTGTGCCCCGGACGCCATGGAGGTCGACGAGCTGTTGGCGATAAGCCCGGAACAGTTAGCTCAGGCGCTCCTAGTCAGGCGTCAGGTGCTCAAACAGGAGTTGCCAGGAGTCATCAGGAATCTTGAGGCTGAAGAAGATTCGCTCGAGCCTCGTGTCAAGAGAGCGGATGAATCACATCGTAAGGCCAACGAGAAAGTAGCGCTTCTCAAAGAAGAGCGAAATCAATCTCAAAAGGCGGCTTCCAAACTGCTTGTCGAGGTCAAGGATTCAAAAGAAAAGTTGGTTGATTCCGGAGGGATGGTAAATTTGGATCCAAACTGGAAGAAGGAGAAGTTAATCGAGCAACTTGAAGAAATAGAGAACAGTATCCAGACTTCAGCGCTCGACCATCGTTCTGAGAGAAAGCTTTTGGATCGCAGAAAGAAACTTCTAGAGGAAAACGAGAAGTGGTTAAAGTCGAGGAAGAAATCCAATCCTGAGATGTCAAGATTCGTCGATTCTAGGGGGGAAATGATATCTTCTTACCGGAAAGCGGATTCTGCACACAGGAAGATGTTGGAGGCTGTTTCAAAGGCTCAACCCCTCCACGAGAAGAAGGTTTTGTTGACAGCTGAATTACGCGATATTCGAAGGCAGATGGACAGAGCTAGAGAGTTGTTGGATCAGTCGGATATAGCCATTGAACACTGGCAAAGGAGACTGAAAGAGGGCTTTGGTGAATTAGGAGCAGGATATCGAGACTTAATGGCTGCCAGTAACAAGGTCTCTTCCGGTGGCCGATCTTCTTTCGCTAGGGCTCAAAGGTCGGCCTCAAAATCAAAGAAAGCCAGAGGTGAGGAAGAGTGAGTGATCATGTTGCTAATGACTTCCAAGATCTGGAGGAGATGGATCACGTCGATGTCGAGAGAATGAGGGGCGACTTAGAGCGCGGACTCAAGTCTGTCGAGAGGCAGCACAGTGATTTGAGAAGCGATAGGCGTGACCAAGTCAGTCTAGTTCGTTCAATGCGTACCGCTTTCGGAGAAATGGAGCAAGTGAGTGGGGCTAGGAGATCTTTGCTAGGTGAGTTCCATAACGTCAAAAGGGCTGCTGATGATGCTCGTAAAGGCAGGGATGAAGTCAACACGAGAATCCCCCCTCCTATCGAAGTTCTAGGCGAATGGCTTTCAGACACCCATAACAGATTGACCACATTGGATAATGACCTAACAACAGTGCCTACATTAGCCAGAGAGTTGGACTCATTCTCGCGCTTCTTTGAATTGCAAGTTGCTATTGCCATAAAAGCAGAATCTGAGACCTATCACAAGGAATTTGTCAAGCAAATCAAGCGTTTACGGGAAATAACAACAAAACTGGACTCTACTAAGAGGCCTGAGGCAAAGTCCGAAGAAAAGGGGTCGGGCGAAACGGACGACGCATCTGCTGGAATTTCCAGAACCGAAATCAGGAAGGTCAGTAGACGGATTAGTAAAATAGACAAGCAACTCGACGATCTAACGTCTGAAAGAAAGAAGATTCGAGTTAGTCTAGGGAGAATTAGGTCATATCAGAAGGCAACCACTAGAGGTGGGAGGCCAATCAAACTCTCAGATATCAAGGAAAGGGCGCAGACAGGTGGAACTCTAGATGCGAGTGAGCTTGAGACCCTATTGGGATCTTCCAAACTGAGCGAATTGACCGAAACAAAAAGTCAGGCCGAATCAAGTAAGGACGAACCACAGCATAAGAGGTCGAAGCGTAAAGGTATGAGGTTGGGCGTAACCAGAGGCGGTGCTAGAAGAGGTACTCTAGCAGCAAAAAGGGAGGTGGATGAGTAGCCTTGCTGCTTCCATCACGCCTAAATGAGAAGTAATGTTCGATTCTGATGAGGTGACATAGTGGAATTTGATGAAGTCAGGCAGATTCTCCAGCCACTATCTCAATCCATGGTCGAGAAGTCAGAATCTAACAAAGGAGAAAGGGACCGTTGGAATGCCGAAGTCAGACAGCATCTGGACGAGAGAAATGAGGTTAATCGTCAAGTCAAGGAACTCATCAATGAAGTTCAGACTCAAAAATCAGCAAGGGACGAAATCAACAGTAGAGTCAAGGAACTAAAGGCAATCAGAGCTGAGAAATCGGAGCACCTCAAGACTGTTCGTGAAGAGCTTAGAAGTAAGCTTGCTGAACAGGAAGAATCTGGCAATAAATCGAAGCGTAATAGAGGGCCTCCGCCTGGAAAAATTAGATCTGACATGGAGAAATTGGAGATGAGTCATATGACCGGCAGGTTCAGTGGCGGTGAGAAGGCATTCATCAGGAAGATGAAAGATCTCTCTGAGGCCCTCAAGCAGGCAGAGAAAGATCGAGGCAGTGGCGGAATGAGGGGATTGAAAGATACTGTCAGAGCCGCTGAGGCTTCTCAAGAGGAGGCTCACAAATCAGTTGAAATTTCGGTCAGGAGGGCTCAAGACGCCCACGACCTAATGGTTGAGTTATCAGAAGAGGTAGACAGACTAAGGGAGAAAGCAAATTCGTCCCATGGGGAGCTGAACAAGTCCAAGAGAGAAGCAGATGCTTTGCATTCTCAATACATCGTTTCTCTGAGGTGTATTCATTCAATAGAGGACATGCTGAAAGCTATGCATTCCAGAGAGAAGAGAGCGGAGGGCAGTGAAGGAGAAGAGAAGGTCGAAGTCACTGATCTGATGTCGAGGTTGATGTCTGGGGACACTTTGTCTACTGACGAATTGATGGCATTACGCAGAAACTGATTACCTCATCCCATACACTCTGCCGTTCCTGCCGTGTAGGAGTCTTGCTTCGGCACCGTCGGGGTATACCATCCAACCAGGAATTGTCAACTGTGAATAATCGCCTTTTGCGCTAGATTGATCCAATCTCCACCACTCTAGCATGATACTGCTGACTTCATCATCATTAGTTTCTGGATTTCCCTGCCTTCTCTGGTCAGCAAGATTGAGCATCTTCTCTGGTAACCCATCTATTGCGGCCATCCATCCAGAAGGTGGAGGGATTACCCTGAGTGCCGGAGATTTGTCCAGAATTTGTTCGCCATCGTGTATGTGGAACGATTCTGCCCAAGGATCTTCAATAATCTGCCATTTTCCTGATTCGGCCTGTCCATCAGGTCCAATCAGATTACCTGTGATAGTCCAGAGTCTAGCAGATAGCAGTATAGGAGAGGTCCTAACTCCATCCCAGCCCCTCTGTTCCAGCCAATTGCTTAGTTCCACCAGGGGCTTTAGAGTCAGTTGCGAATGTATTTCTTCCTGTTTTTGAAAGGGGGCTTTGGTTTCCAATTCGCTTTCATCATTGGAATTGAGGAAGGTTCCCAAATCACCAGAGAGGACTGATTCACCAATCCAACTAGCCATCCGCTTTGGCCCCCATACTACTGCTTCGATAGATCGAGAGTCTGGAATTAGAGAGGAATCGAAGTCTCTCTCACTCAAAATCCAGTGTTTCCCAGAAGGCGCATCGACTACCCATCTTTCAACCTCTGATGTGGTTACGGGAAACAGATCATCCGGAACATGCCATACAAAAACCTGTGAAGTCGAATCTTGACTCACCTCGGGTACCCTCTCTGCCACTCCTAAGCATGTGAATCCATGAGAGTGGGGGGCATCAGTAGGGGTCAGGACAATGCCTCTCGCAGCCAATAGGTCTCTAACGGTCCCATTCACATTGCTGGTCGGATGGCAGGGCGAACTTGAATGGAGCGTATAGAACAAGACCTAACAGGACGATCTATAGTTCTCAAATGTTTGAGGAAAGAGACAACAAATCACTCTGTCCGGCATCAATGATACAAAGAGCACTTACAGGAAACGGCTTTGCGCAAGCGGCACCTAATTGTCCATTCACCATAGCGACTTGATGGACTGGAACATCAGGATGTCCTTCGGATATGTTTGAGATGTAATCGGATGGACAATTGGCTGCCACGATTACTAGCCTTGCATCTCCGTTAGAGCAGGCGCTTCTGGTCTGACGTTGCCCGAAGACTATCTTGCCCGTACTCATCCCTTGCTTCAATTGTCTTGCAATATCCATAATAATCCCTCAAACGCTCTCTGGAATATAGAACAGATCAACGCTGCCCGTTCCTAGCGACACCGGTTGTCCGACAATGATGTTCTCTGTTACGCCGCTCAACTCATCTCGTTCACCAATAACTCCTGCCTGTAGAAGATGGGTTACAGTAACCTCGAAAGCCGAGCGGGCTAGGATACTGTGTTTGGTTCCGCTGACTCCGTGCCTTCCAATGGCACGGAAGTTGCCCTCACTAGTCATCACATCAGCCACAGTTAGTAGATGTCTGATATCTACCTCAAGGCCTGCTCCCTCAAGAGTGTCGAACATCTCGTTGATGATGGCTTGCCTTGCAGCTTCTACCCCTAGGAACTTGTGAATCTCCTCAATGTTATTGGTGTATGTCCTAGATCTGTCTACTCCCTCGAACTCGCTAACCACAGGTAGGTTTGATCCGATAGTTGAGATGTAGTACTCTCCAGTATCTCTACTGGGGCCCTGAACATTTGCTCGAGAAATTCCTGCTAGACCCTTGAGTCTGAGTTTCTTGATCTTCTCTTCTAACTGCAGTAGTGCGGTGTAGGTCGGGGGATCAGTAGCGAGTGAGGCGAGATCATCCTCCTTTTTGACGCCTGGGACAATCGTAAGTATCTTTGGACGGTCTTCACTATCTGCTTGAATGTATAGCTTCAGAGCACGAGATAGTTTGTCTCTGACTTCTGCTCCATTCATCTGCTTGATTCGTAGATTCTTGTTAATCAGCTTCATCGTAATATGGCGCTGAGTGACGTCGACATCGATTTGTGCGATATCAGGGGCGTTGGTCATCTCAAGAGCTGCTGCGATTTTTCGCACGGCCTTTTCATCGGTATTCAGGGGCTTCTTACCCTTCGGCTTTAACTCGTCGAGATAAATCAGCATCGTAGGAGTCTTTGGTACCTT
>PBWO01000060.1 GCA_002727275.1 Methanobacteriota archaeon | reverse complement strand
GTCCCTAACTTCTGGGTTTAGGTAGGCGATTGCATACAGGAATGAATTCGACAGTGTATTGGGGTCAACACCGAACTGCTCCGGGTCGAGTCCGACCATGGCAACTCCTCCTCCCTTACCGTTGCCGCGGTTCCTCATCTGCTCGAGTGAATCGAAAAGATGGCGGCCCGCGACTGGAATTTCAGAAGCCAAACCGACTACTCCGCAGCCGCCCTCGGCTGCGTCCTCCTCACGTCGCTCAAACTTCGGATGGCTAGAGGTCATCTCCCTCCTAGCATTGATTATCGTCGAGGGGTCAATCATTCGTCTCCCTCCTTGCCGATGTACCTCAGTAAGTCCGTTCTGCCACGCAATTGACCGACATCATCCATGCCGAGCTTCCTGAGGATGTCTCGAAGTCTCCACTGCATGGCCTTGTACAGGTTGTCGAGTCTCATCTCGGCCCAGTCCTGCTGTACCCATTCCTGCAACTCGATATCCGTGGTTGTCAGCCCCCACGGGCAACCTCGCCCAGAAGGGCCTCCTTCGCAGTTGGCGCATCGGGTGCAACCCATGCCCACTAGGTCAGTAGTACCCAGAACGCATCCGTCGGCACCCAAGGCGATGGCCTTGGCAATGTCGTCTGCCGTTCTGACTCCTCCACTGGCAATCAGTGTGACCTTGTCTCTGACACCTTCCTTCTGCAGGAACTTGTGGACCTTTGGAATGGCCAGCTCTATTGGCATGGCGATGTTCTTTTTGGCAATCTCGGGGGCCGCTCCGGTACCTCCGTAACTGCCGTCAAGGTGGATAATGTGGGCTCCCGCATAGTACGATCCTACCGCCACCATGTCGACATCGTGAGGTGTGCTTACCTTGACCGAGAGCAGTGCCTGTGGGTTCACGGTCTCAATCCAATCAAGGTGCTTCGAGTGATCCTCTACCGAGTAGGTCGAGTGGAATGGGAATGGGCTGAACAGGCTGACAAATGGAACCGAGCCTCTCAGTTTAGCGACCTCTTCGCCCGCCTTGGCAGCCAGCAGGTGCCCTCCTAGACCGGGCTTTGCTCCCTGAGCGTACTTGAATTCGATAATCGGGGAAGCTTGGATGGTTTCTTCCTCGACTCCGAAGTATCCTGTGGCAACCTGAGTTATCACATTCTCCTTGACCTCGTACAGTTCAGTAGGATATCCTCCCTCACCAGTAGACATGTAGGAGTTCCAGCGCCTGGCGTTCTTCGCTCGGGCCATCATGACGTTGATTGACACGGAGCCGTAAGACATGCCGCCGCCGTACCACGGGATGTCTATTCCAATGTCGTGCTTGCCATCAGCGCGGCGGTTAAGCGGAATAGCGGTGTCAATCTCCTCTGAGTGCTCCAACCATTCTGCCTCAGGCAGGAACTGGAAGTCGAGTCTGTCGAATCCACCATCGCTCTTGCCGGTCTTGAAGTTCATGTCGGAAGGGACCTTGCCGGTCTCGGCCATGTACCAAGTCGAGAGGATTAGTTCGTCCGTCCAGCGTGCGTCGCCGAGGGCTTCTGGGGAAGGATACTCTCCGAAGGCACGAGCGTTCATTCCGTTTTGCAGCAGTCCTGTGGTCTTGTGGAGCAAATTATCGCTCGGCTTCACTATCTTGCCCTTGTAGGCGTCATACGCATCAACAAAAATCTGAGGAAGTTGCATCAACAACCACCTCCGACGTATCCGGCGATTTCTTCGAAGGCCTCTTCCTCGAGATGGCTTACAAGCATGGAGCGGCCAAATTCACCTCTGAGTCTGCGAACCTCGCGGACCCCCATCGCGCCGAGAATCTCAAGCAGTTGATCTCTCCAAGAGCCGCATAGATTGGTCAGGCGCTGCTTCGCCCAACCCTCGTCGAGATTCTTCGGCAGCGTGCCTGAGACTAGCGCTCGCTCCCTGAGCGAGCCGTGGGAGCGACCCTGTAGAGCGAATAACACCGGGAGGTCGAGAGCGACTAAGTCCAGACCGCTGATTATCGCTTTGGGGACATGGTCGGCGCCCACAATTCCCCCGGCCCCAATCAGTGTGACCTGGTCTCTGCGACCCTGCTCGATTAGCATCATGTGAGCCTCCTTGAAAAGATCGGTGACGAAAGTGCCGTCAGAGCCCTCGCCATGCAAGTCAGCGAGCAGGTGAATCACCGTCGCTCCCGAATCGATGGCATTCGACATCAGGTCCTGCCATCCTTCTTCAAACGCGATGCGGACAGCGACGATTGCATCGGTTGCATCGCAAGCCGCCTCAAATCCTGAGCGGTCCCAGCCCCAGGGACGCCCGGGAGTAAGTGTGAGTTCGATCATCCTAGCATTGGGGAATTGGGATGCTCTCGATCCCATTACTGCATCCATAACTGGAGCAACGTATGGCGAGTCGAGTCCTTTCCTCAGCACAAGGCTTGCATCCAAGCATGCGATTGTGTCTATCTCAGCTGCAGTCGAAGCCACAACTCTGGCCAACTCCTCTGTCCCCAAGTCGCCCGGGGGCAGGTCGAATACGAACGGGACCTGAATGGTGAACATCTCAGGAGTCGGTCCTGTGATTCTTCCATCTGAATCGAATGTTAGGTGCATCGGCTTGCTTCCGATATCCACGGCTGTCCCAATCAGTTCTCTTCCATGGATACCATCCCTGCTGGGTCTTACAATCTCAGACATGTCGGTAAGCATGCCATCGAATCCAGGGCCACCGAATCTTCCTCGGTATCCTTGACCGCGAACGGGGACCATTCCCTTTCTGGCCTCCTCGTCGATGGCGGTGATGTGGCCGTGGGTGGTGTAGGAGTCTCCCAATTCTAGTAAATCCGGGTTAGGAAGCACCTTGACGAATTCCGGATGTTGTACAGCGCACCTCATGCATCCCACACAGAGTTCTGGTTTCGGAGCGAAGCCTCCTACTGGTCCGGAGAACACCCCATACGTGCAGGGCCTTGCGAAGATGACATCGAAATTGGGATCCCAAGGTCGAAAGTAGTGAAGAGTTTCAGTTGCAAGCAGTGTTGCCAGTCCGACTTTTCCTACCTCGACTAGGAACCTGTGAGGGAGTGGGTCAGCGTCCTCAACCTCCTCAGTGTCGATATGGTATCGATGGTAACTGTCGGCGGTCTCTCGGGCAATCCTTGTAGACTCGGACCCGAACCGATCGAGAGTGAGTTTTCCATCCGCATCAGCGTACCCTAGTTCCGTAGTTGATTCCAGCATTCTGACCCTCAGGTTCGCGCGGTATAGAGAGAACGCTATAATCATTGGGTAATTCTAGTATCAAAACTACTAGATTCTGTTCTAATTGATACTATATTGGAAAAACACTGAACGAATGAACAATATTTTGAGAAAATAACAAAAATAACTCACAACTGGGCAATCGCTAGACGGAGAGTTTGCTCATCCGTTCATTCCTTCCTATCAAAAAATGAGTCAGTTTGAAGAACGGGCCTCGTAGAGGCCCGGCCCATGGCCCTGAAGGATGCATGGGAGATTCCAGAGTTCCGCCGTCTGCTGATAGGCAACGGCGTCAACATGCTGGGCAGCTCGATTTTCATTATCGGGATGGGGTGGACCATCGCCGAAATAGGTGGGCCCAAGGCATACGGGCTAGTCTTCACAGCCTACTTCCTCGGCCATCTTCCGCTGCTTCTGTACGGTGGGATGGTAGTAGACAGGATGCCCAGAAGGACAGTTGCTCTCATCGCAGATTTGTCTCAAGCAGTCCTAGTCGCAATTGCGATGCTGGTCCTGATGGCCGGCTTCGATGTAATCAAGACATTACTGGTAATTACTTTCCTCACCGGAGGCGCGGGGGCGTTCTCGATTCCTGCTATCGGCGCACTAGTACCTGATCTGGTGGAAGAGGAAGTTCTGGCTCAAGCCAATGCTCTGAGAGGGGTGGCCATGACGGCTGCTTGGATGCTGGGGCCTCTAATCGGAGGTGCCACAGTAGAGTATTGGGGAATCGAGGCTTGTCTATTCATCGATGTAGTGACGTTCTTGTTCAGTGGAGCGGTCTTGTGGACAATCTCAGAAGTTCCGATTCAGAGGGATGAGGAGGCGGAGTCCCTGCGTGATGAGGTTATCGAAGCGTGGGCATTCGTGAAGACTCAGCCGTGGTTGTTCGCTGGCATCTTCATGTTCATGATTTGGCATGTGGGAGATTCTGCTATCGAGATTGGAATCCCTTTCATCATAGATAGTAAGGGATTGGGAGCAAGGGAATTCGGTCTGTTCGGGGCCGTAGGTGCCGGGGGAGCGATGATTGGTTCTGTGATTGCAGGAATGAAGCCGATTCCCAAGGAATCTAGGGGCACTGTGTTCTACATGTTCATCGGAGGTATTGCTTGGTGCATGCTGATGTGGGCTATGCCTATCCCGTTCTGGCTAATCCTGCTGTTCGTACTCATAGAGGGGACTCTAGGAGGGACTCTAGGGGTGATTTGGAGGACTACCATGTCAGACAGTGTGGATCAGCACCTGCGAGGTAGGGTAAATTCCCTCGATGCTATTGGCTCTCTGATATTCATTCCGCTGGCTCCAGTTTTGGGGGGGTGGATGATTGAGACGACCAATGTGCTGACCACATATTCGATTGCTGTTGCCTTCATGGTGCTGACAACAACTGCAGGACTGATTGTGCCTTCGTTCAGACGCTTTGAGAGAATCGAGCATCCCGACTTCCCGATTACTCTGGATCAAAGTCTATCTGACTGATATCTACTGAGAACCATTTCTGGTAGTAGTCATACTGCACTCTGACCACCAGTATCAGGAGTACGGCATACAAGGTCCAAGCGGCAGCAGTTCGTCCCATCATTATAGGCAACTCGACAAGAATTAGGCCATCGAAAAGGATGCAAATCAAGGCGTAGACTACCCTGCCCAGCGTCACCAATATGCCCTCATCCTCCTGCGCCAGGACTCTCTTGACTCTATTCTCACGCCACCTATCGGCTGCCTTCTTCAGTCTCCAGAATGCAGCCTCTGCCTCCTCTTGCTTGTCAATGAACGCCGGAGGTGACTCTTGCACATCTCCCTCAGGAGTTTCTTCAATCGTCATCTTCACTCCGTGTGGATTGGAAGGCTACCGCCAAACTCGACGGGGAAATGACATGCAACCTGATGTTCCTCGGTCAATGATTCTAGTTGGGGCTCATCAACATCGCACTTGCCCTTGACAGCGATTGGACATCTAGTATGGAAACTGCAACCGCTTGGAGGATTGGCGGGGCTGGGGACATCACCCGAAAGGACGATTCTCTCTGTCTTCTCCGCGGAAACCGAAGGCTGAGGAATGGCCGACAATAGGGCGTGGGTGTACGGGTGGGCAGGGTTAGCGAAGAGTTCGTCAGTTTCGGAAATCTCGACAATCTTACCCAGATACATCACAGCCACTCGGTCACTGATGTGATTGACAACATTCAGAGAGTGGGTGATGAAGATGAAGGTCAGGCCGCGCTCCTTCTGAATCGAGTCTAGAAGGTTGAGAACCTGTGCTTGAACTGAGACATCCAATGCCGAAGTGGGCTCGTCTAGGAGTATGAAATCCGGGTCCAGCGAGAGTGCTCTTGCTAGTGCAATTCTCTGTTTCTGTCCGCCAGAGAACTCGTGGGGGAATCGATTCATGTGATTTGGTTTGAGGCCAACTACCGAGAGCAATTCGGCCACCTTCTTGGTGAGCTCTGCTCCATCAGCCAAACCGTTCACGATGAGTGGCTCACCGACGATTGAGCGGACTGACATCCTAGGGTTCATCGAGCCGCCGGGGTCTTGGAACACAATCTGTAGGCGTTGTCTCAGTTCCTTCTGATCTATTTCTCTAATATCTTCTCCATCGAAGGTGATGGTGCCATTCGTCATTGGAATGAGCCCCATTACCAATCTGCCCAAGGTCGTCTTCCCGCAACCGGACTCTCCCACGATTCCAACTGTCTCTCCCCTGTTGATTTCCATATCCACACCATCAACAGCTCTGACATGGGCCTTAACTGGAGAAAACATCCCCGCTTTGATTGGGAACCATTTCCTAGCATTACTAATCGTAATTAGTGGCCCAACGCCATTTGCAGAGTCCGAATCGTTTGACTCGGGAGATTCAATAGTCACTGAACACTCACCTCCGATTGTAGAAATTGTGTAGTTGAGAAGGCTAGTTGAGCCGTCTCTAGGTCATCGGTGAGTTCAGTATGATGGCAAGAGGCAAAGTGACCCTCGGAGACTTCTGCCATAGGCGGAGGGGTGGACCTGCACAAATCATCGGCGAATGGGCATCTTGGATGGAACCTACAGCCCTCGAACACGGTGTTCGGATCGGGTACTTGGCCTGGGATGATTGGTAGGTCGGTTCTGACCTCTCCTTCCTCTTTTATTCTCGGTATGCTGTGAAGAAGTCCAATCGTGTAAGGCATTCTAGGTGAGCCCAGAACTTGCTCAAGAGAACCTGTCTCGACGACTGATCCAGCGTACATCACCGAGACGGCGTCACAGGTCTCTGCAATCACTCCTAGGTCGTGAGTAATCATCATTATCGCAGTGCCCTCTCTGTCTCTCAAATCCTTCATCAGACCAAGAATCTGGGCCTGTATGGTGACATCCAAAGCCGTTGTAGGCTCGTCGGCGATCAACAACTTGGGCTCGCAAGCCATCATCATGGCAATCATTACGCGTTGTCTCATTCCTCCGGACAACTCGTGTGGATACATCTTGACAACGGCCTCGGGATTTGGAATTCGGACATCCTCCAGAATGCCGACAACCTGCTTTCTATGCGCAGGGTCAAGTCTCAAGAACCCTGAAATTTGGATTGGCGGAATTGCTAGGATTGCAACTGACCCTATGATTGTCATTAGCACTCCGAATGGAATCCATAGAAGGATGAAAATTACGACATACCATACCAAGATTTGTGGAGTTCTGCTAATTCCATTGTTTAGTGTCTTGATTAATTCATCAAGTGCCCCTATGGGATTATTATAGAAATCCCACCATAAAGAATGGATGTAGAAATATAATATTACAATAACGGCAACTTCTACCAAGCTCATAGCTGCTGACAAATTTTTACTTAATCCCAATTTATCAGGAATGATATCAAGGACATCAATTAACCAAACAGTCACATCTCCCAGCAATGCTACTGGATAGATTAGAAGATCAAGAATTGTATCTGAATTGTCACTCTGATGTACAATGAATATGAATATGAAAGCACCCAACAGTTGTAATCCGGCTCTCATGTCACTTCGAACGAAATTAGTCAACAAGGTTGCTGGATATGCCAACGCTTGGCCTACTCTCGAACCCAAGGATGATTCTGCAGCATCTAACTTGCCATGCTGTTTGAGAACCTCTGAAACCTGTTTCTCTACTGTGTAAAGAGGGTTCAGGGCAGTC
>PBWO01000059.1 GCA_002727275.1 Methanobacteriota archaeon | reverse complement strand
CCTAGACAGCATACAGAACATGCATCCTGCTCTGCGAAGCCGAATTCGCGGATATGGCTACGAGGTCTATGTCAACACCGACATGCCCGACACCGAGCGAAACCGCCGCCGCCTCATCAGATTCATCGCCCAAGAAGTAAGGAATGAACTGAAGAAGAGTTCAGGTAAGGCGATACCCCACTTCAACAAAGGCTCAATCGGACTTATTCTGAAGGAGGCCCAGAGGCGAGCTGGCCGCAGAGGCAAACTCTCTTTGAGACTCAGAGAACTAGGTGGACTAGTCAGAATCGCTGGGGACCTTGCCGCCGAAGAAGGTGCGGAACTTACCGGACCTGAGCACGTAACTAGGGCGAGAATGATTGCCAAGCCTCTCGAGCAGCAAGTAGCAGACCGATACTTGGACAGGCAGGCAGAATATGCTATGCTGGTCAATAGTGGAAATCGAGTGGGCAGGGTCAACGGCCTAGCGGTATTAGGCGCAGATAGTGGTTTGTCCGACTATTCAGGAGTAGTGCTGCCAGTTGAGGCAATGGTCACTCCAGCACAAGGCATGTCCGGCAGAGTAATCGCCACCGGTGGACTATCGGACTTAGCTAATGAGAGTGTAACGAATATCAGTGCAGTTGTCAAGAAACTGACTGGCAAGGATATCAAGGACTATGATTTGCATGTACAGTTCCCTGGAACTCACAATGTCGATGGAGACAGCGCATCTATCACAATGGCGACAGCGATAATCAGCGCTTTCGAAGGAGTCCCAATAGAACAGAATCTAGCAATGACGGGCTCCCTGTCTGTAAGGGGGGAGATTCTCCCAGTGGGGGGTGTCACCGCCAAGATTGAGGCCGCGGCTAAGTCCGGCATAGACAGAGTCGTGATTCCACGTGCCAACATGCAGGATGTCCTGATGGATGAGAAGTGGGAGAAAAAGGTCGAGGTCCTGCCTGTTGATTCTCTCGATGAGGTTCTGCAACATGCACTCGTTGGTGCCGAGGAGAAGGTCAGTCTAGTCGAGCGTCTAGCTAAGGTAATCGACACAATCTCGAAGGGCACCGATACCCAACCATCGGCTTGAAGCATCGTCAATGCTCAAGACCCTCTTTCTCTCGTAGCAGTCGGGATAGGATGTCGGAACAAGACAAATCGCCGATGGGGATACTGTTCCTAGTCGTCCTAGTGGACATGATTGGATTCACAATAGTGATTCCATTCCTAACTTACTTCGTTCAAGACCTCGCCACTGCCGACGGCATTACAGATGTAGGAAGCAGGGACCTTTGGGTTGGCATTGTCATCTCGGTATATTCGCTTGCTCAATTCATCTTCACTCCGATTCTAGGATCATTGAGCGACAGAATGGGACGTAGGCCAATCCTGATGTTCGGACTGGTATCAAATACCGTCTTCTTCACCGTCTTTGGACTATCAGGGAGCCTGACTATGGCGGTCATAGCCCGCTTCCTAGCAGGAGCCGGGAACGGCAATATTGCAGTGGCGCGCGCGTATATCGGAGATATCTCAGAGCCCGAACAAGTCGCTAAGCGGATGGGAATGATTGGAGCAGCATTCGGCCTAGGATTCATGATAGGCCCATTCATTGGAGGTGTGCTATCTGACCCCTCGGAAAGCATAGGTGCCCCATTTGATGGACAGATTTGGATTGACCACCCTTACCTACTTCCATGTCTATTCTCTAGTGCTCTATCTCTGCTAAGCTTCGTACTAGCAATTACTCGCCTACCGGAGAGCCTACCTGAAGAAAATCGCAGGCCCTCACAGGACTCCCTACTCGCAGAGTTCGGAGGAATGTTCAGTAAGATTACAGGAGTCATGAAACTACCAACAGTCTCCTCGTTGGTCTCAATCAACTTCCTGTTTCTCATGGGATTCAGTATGATGCATGGGACATTCATTCTGTTTACTTCGATGGATCCAGATAGCGGGGGTCTAGGATGGAGCGAATTAGATAACGGCTGGGTCTTCGCTTTCATCGGCCTATTGGGAGCCATCGTTCAAGGCGCATTGATTGGTCCATTGACACAGCGTTTCAGTATGTCCAGATTGATGTTGATCGGAACTCTACTATGCGGTGCCGGAATTGCCAGTATTCCCTATGTTCCATATGAGGCCAGCTGGTTGATTTTCGCCTCTTCTGCAGGGATGGCAATCGGCAATGGCCTATTCTCACCTACTCAATCATCAGTTCTCACCTATGAGACTAAATCTAGAGGCTACGAATTGGGAATGGTGATGGGAGCACAGGAAGGGTATGGGGCACTAGCTAGAATATTCGGCCCGCTGACTGCTGCATACATCTGGTCAATGACAGTGCAAGGAGAGGGTCTGTGGACATATCATTCCGCATTTCGTGTAGCAGGAATCATTTTCCTCCTAGCCATACTGATGCAGACGCGTTTGAGGCTCAGTGAGGCCAATGCCCAGGGCGAGACAGGGAGTTGAAATGATGACAGAACCCGCAGCAGTAGCCCATGGAGGGGCGGGGCCAGGCCCCGATAGACAGCAAAACGTCGAGATTGCACTCAAAGTAGCAGCCGAGATTCTCCAATCTGGTGGTTCTGCAATCGAGGCTGCAGTCGAGGCATGTGTCGCACTAGAAGATGATCCGGTGTTCAACGCAGGGACCGGGGCCGTTTTCAGGAACGATGGTTCTGTCTCTCTGGATGCATCGATTCAGACTTCAGATGGAAGAATCGGATTCGTTATTGGAATGGAAGACACACCCAATCCGATACGAGTAGCAAAGGATTTACTCGACGAGGAGATTAACGGTCTTGCAGGAATTGGAGCAAGAGTCTGGGCCGATCAAAGGGACCACACAAAGGCCCCAGTTGAGGGACGCCCTCCTCATGGTGGAGAAGGGGACACAGTAGGAGTAATTACTCGAGACTCAAATGGTCTCCTAGCCTGTGCAACTAGTACCGGGGGGACTAGTCACAGACCCGCCGGCAGGGTCGGAGACGTACCTTTGCCCGGCTCTGGTTTCTGGGCCGATGAGCAAGCCTCGGTAGCAGCCACAGGAGTGGGAGAGGCAATTACCACTGCTCTGCTAAGTTACAGAGTTCATGATAGATTCACAACATCTCCTTCAGACCTGTTGACCTCTATGGAATGGGGGATTTCAGAACTGATTGATACGGGGGTCTCGGTAGGTCTAATCGGCCTAGGCTCGCAAGGCGAGGGGACAGGATTTTCCAATACCGATATGCCTTGGGCGGCTTGGTTGGGTTGACACTTCGAGAGATTCCGGGGATGCGCTTAAGGAGTCCTCTCAGGTCGCCGGGCCGGAGGGGTACTGGTGACAGATATCGAGACTAGGATTGAGCAGATTGCTCAGGTAATCGGACAGTTCGATGATGCACAGGTTCCACGCAACATCAGAACCTCATCCAAAGAGGCTGTAGAGCAGTGGCTACTCAACAAGAATAAGGAGATGGATTTGAGACTGGGCATGACCGCTTCAATCATGGATGAGATATTCAATGACTCCAATCTTCCAATCCACTTTGGACCGATGTGCCTGCAGGTGCAGACCGTTCTAGAGACTCTTCTGAATGAAGTTAGAGGCTCCTGAGCCTTGAAGTGCAATACTCCCTAGGGGCTATCGGGGATTCTTTGTCCGATTGGATCAATCTGTCATATGCAAACGTGGCGACTACATCGCCGTTAGCACATCAAACCTCGATGGAGTGGTCTGATGCATTGGCTAGAGGAGGGGCTGCAGAATTTGATGGCGAGGCAGAGAAGAATGGAATGATGCCTCTGAGAAGAGCCACTGCGAGACTACTATCCTGCGAAGTCGAGAACGTGTGCGTAGGCTCCAGTGCTACTGAGCTTCTGTGCTCAGTTGCATGGGCCGTATCTCCTCCGAAGGGCAGCAATATCGTTTCCACTAAGGCTTCTTTCCCATCGACTGTATATCCTTGGACTAGAGTAGCCGATGCCAATGGTGCCGAAGTAAGACTAGCAGATTACAACTCTGGCCTCTATACTGAACCAGACGACATTCTCTCACTTATTGACCAAGATACCGTTGTTGTTACAGTTTCACATGTCGAGTTCTCAAGTGGACAGAGATACGATTTGAGAAGACTTGCTAATGCCGCTCACTCAGTGGGTGCTATACTAGTAGTGGATGCGACACAATCGATGGGCATGGTCCCAATCGATGCTCCAAACTCAGGAGCAGACGTAATCGTCTCATCTGGATACAAGTGGCTGCGCGGGACCTACGGTGCTGCTGTAGGATATATCTCGCCATCTGTGTGTTCGGACATGTACCCGGGATTATTGGGATTCAGAAGTCATGACGACATCTGGGATTTACGTGCTGAAAGGATGACATTGCCCGAGGATGCCAGCCGCTTTGAGTACACAACCATCCACTTTGGAGCCGCTTTGGGTTTGGCCAGAGCAATAGATGAGATATGCGACTTTGGAACACAAGAAGTTTGGGAACATGACCTCAAACTCGCCGATTTGGTAATTGAAGGAGCAAACCGCTTGGGACTAAACATCGTTTCTCCAATGTCCGAGCGAGAAAGGAGTGCCATAGTTAGCCTTCGGATGCCAGCTGGAGTGAGCAGTGAGATAATCTCCCGCAGATTACAGGAAGAGCACTCCATATTGGTCACCAGCAGAGCAGGTTTGCTACGAGTCTCACCTCATATGGACAACACTCCTGAAGAAGTAGAGATGCTAATCCAAGCACTCAATACTCTACTCTCATAGATGGGGCTGCATTATCGCAGCAGCGATTACAAACATAATGCAGGCAATTGAGAGATCTATGTATCTCCAGACTTTCGGCTTGTTCAGTACCTCTGAAAGGCTGCTGGCACCATAGCCCAGGGAGAAGAAGAACACGAAGGAAGCGGCCGCAGCACCGACTCCGAAGGCTATCCGCTCATCACCCAAGTATCTGCTTGAAGTGCCTCCTATCAGTAACAAGGTGTCCACATACACATGTGGATTGAGGAAGGTAAATGCAGCAGCAGCCCCAATAGTGGCCTTCAGACCGGACTCTCCCTCTCCTTCAGTCTGCATTCCCTCGGGATTCATCGCTGATTTGATTCTGAGCAACCCATATCCGACGAGAAACAAAGTTGCTCCAATAGCAATCGTCTTCTCGGCCCCTTCTATTCCAGATAGAAAAGCCCCCATGCCCAATACTCCTGCTGTAATCAGCACAGCATCGAATAGAGAGCATGCCAGACAAACCGCAAACACATGCGATTTCATCAATCCCTGCCGCATTACGAAGACATTCTGCGGACCCAATGCAAGAATAAGTCCCAAACTGAGGGCAAACCCTTCCACGGCCGCAGAGCCGATTGACATGCTCATGTCTTCCTGCGCTCGGCGGCCTTGATTCGTAGACCAGTGTAACCGCACTTACGGCACGACCTAGGCTTGCGTCCTCGGTGTGTAGCAGAACAGCGCATACATATCCACTTCTTCAGTAGACGAGCCTCTGCCTCCGGGTGCCTCTGAGCCATGCAGACCGGCCGACCTGCCGACCATTCATAATCGCTTCCCACCCGAAAATCATCAGAAATCAGTCTCGTCGTCAGCCAAAGCATTGATTCGCCCTCGGTACTGCCCGTCGCTACGGTGCCTGCCAGCGTCGTGCTCGGAGCCCAGTGGGGGGATGAAGGCAAGGGCAAGGCCATAGACCAACTCGCCGAGCAATCTACCTGGGCCGTTCGCTTCCAAGGAGGGAACAACGCAGGCCATACAATCGTAGTCGGAGATACTACTCTCAAGTTACATCAAATTCCTTCTGGAGTCACCTATGATCACTGCAATCTAGTACTTGGAGATGGCATGGTAATCGACCCTTGGGTGCTAGAAGAGGAACTCGACAGATGGCATGAACTCACAGGTGAGAGGCCTGAAGGAGTTAGGCTATTCATCAGTGAGAGAGCATCAGTAATTCTTCCTTTCCACAGGCTGTATGATGGGGCAGACAAGGTAGTCGGGACTACCGGTCGAGGAATCGGCCCTACTTATCGTGACCGAACCGAGAGAGTCGGCATCAGATTCGCGGACATCGCCGGAATAGTCGATGACGAGCAGGCCCTATCCGCGCAAGCACAGAGGATGACCAAGCAGTTGTCAACAGTTGGAGTCGAAGAAGCAATCGACTCCTCTTCACTTAAATCAGACTTGCAGTGGATTCTGGACCGTTTCGGTACAGCAATCAAACCGACTGGCGTGATGGTTGATATCGCTCTAAGAAACGGAGAAAATGTCCTTCTTGAGGGAGCCCAAGGAGCAATGCTCGACATAGATCAGGGCACCTATCCATTTGTGACTTCATCAGTTACCAGCAGAGCAAATGCTACTCATGGCGCCGGCATTCATCCCGGTCATGTGGAAGAATGCTTTGGAATCACCAAGGCATATACTACTAGGGTAGGAAACGGCCCATTCCCGACTGAGCTATCACTTGAAGAAGGACCAGGTCAACACATGGCGCAAATAGGAAATGAGTACGGTACAACCACAGGGCGACCTCGTAGGACAGGATGGCTGGACATGGTGGCCCTGCGCGAAAGCAATCGAATCAACGGTTATACCGGCCTAGTCGTAACTAAGTTGGATGTTCTAGGAGGCCTTGATGAGTTGAAGATTTGTGTCGGCTATGAGATGGATGGTAAGACGATTCACGTGATGCCCACCACTAGCGAAGACCTCGCTCGCTGCAAACCAATTTACGAGACTCACGTGGGATTCCCTTCGCTTTCCCTAGACGAATGGATTGAGATGGCAGACTCATCTAGGAATGAGGGCACCGGGTTCGATGCATTCCCTGATGTAATCAAGCAGTACATCGAGCGAATAGAGTCTCTAGCCGGAATTCCCGTGGTAAGCGTAGGAGTCGGTCCGGACCGCCGAGCATCCGTGGCTAGCAAAGGAGGTCCGTTTGATTTCCCCTCTGCCGAGGCAACCTTCTAATCGGTCCACTATGGCCCATGTGCATGGGATTCAAGGCGAATGCCCGCAAGAGGAGGCAGGCCGCAGCTGCTGCCTCTGGACCTGCTGAGAAGAAGCAGGAAGAGTACGTCGGCGAGAAGAAGTGCGATGTGGCCGACTGCGACAATTGGGCAGACAAGAAAATCGGAGGCAGGAGACTTGCTTTCGACAGGGCGGTAGATGTTTGGGGCGAGTCAGGTTTGTCCACAGAGGCTAGAAGAGTAACAGTATGCAAGTCATGCTACAGAGCTTGGAAGAAGGCGAAGAAGGACGAGCCCACCGAGTGGACATAGGACGAGAATCCAATCGCAACAATGTTAGATGGATTCTCAGAGCGAGTTCCATGCCTCATCCGGCCAACGAACCCATTCTCGGATATGAACCAGGAAGTCAAGAGAGAGAATCTCTGCAATCAGAGATTGACCGCCAGATGCGAGAAGTCATTGAGATACCTTGCATTATCAACGGAGAAGAGGTATACACAGGAGTAACTGTGACTCAGGTAATTCCGCACAATCATGGCCATGTTCTTGCTAATGTGCACTTGGCAGGAAGAGAAGAGATGGAGGCTGCTTGTGCTGCAGCGGTTGCAGCTCAGCAGGAGTGGATTGATCTTGGACTAGAGGGGCGCTGCGCCATCTTCGAGCGCTGTGCTGATCTCCTAGCCGGAGATTGGCGCATGAAGGTCAACGCCTCGACCATGCTCAACCAGTCCAAGACTGCCTTCCAAGCAGAGATTGACGCGGCCTGCGAGTTAATCGACTTCTGGAGATTCAATTGCCATTATGCAAGAGGATTCCATGACGACTTCCAACCTCTAGTCTCTCCCGAAGGAGTCGAGAATTCGACTGAAATCAGACCGTTGGAGGGATTCGTACTATCCATCACTCCGTTCAATTTCACCAGTATTGCTGCCAATTTACCTAGCGCACCTGCGATTGTCGGCTGCACCAGTGTTTGGAAGCCCAGCCGAAACTCGTATCATTCCAACTACGTCCTAATGCAACTGATGATGGAAGCAGGACTGCCTGCTGGCGTCATCAACTTCCTACCAGGCTCAGGTGCTGAGATTACAGAAGTTGCTCTGGCCAACCCCGACTTCGCCGGGCTTCACTTCACTGGTTCCACAGCAACCTTCCAAGGCCTATGGCAGGAGATTGGATTGGCCCTCCCAAACCTTCGCTCTTATCCGCGCATCGTTGGTGAGACTGGTGGCAAGGACTTCGTCGTCGCCCATCCAGATTGTGACCAGCAGGGACTACTAGTTGCACTACTCAGAGGGGCTTTCGAGTATCAAGGCCAGAAGTGTTCGGCTGCCAGCAGGGCATATATCCCAAAATCGGTATGGGATGCAATCTCGGATGACCTATGTGCTGAGATTGGCAAAATCAAGATGGGCGATGCT
>PBWO01000041.1 GCA_002727275.1 Methanobacteriota archaeon | reverse complement strand
TGGATCATCCTTGGCATGCGTTAGGAAGACTGGTCTGTCTCCTGCATTGTCTGCAGCATCCATAGCTGATTTCTCATCCAAATCAACACCGGCTAGCCACCCTCCAACGGTCATTGCTGGCCCAGAGAAAATAGTAGGGAAGCCCAATCTTCCGAGTTCATTCTTAACTACCAAAGGAAAATCAAGAACTGCACTATCAAGCCACATCGCACCGATTCCTGGCTCTTCAGCGAAGGCTATTGCGGCCCCGCCTCCGGCAGAAATTGCAGTCATACCAACTTCACCGGGTTGATACCCTTTCTCTGAGATTAACCAATCATATGCGCCTAGGAGATCTTTGTACTCTATCTGGCCAACAGCAATGTAATCTCCAACTACATCACTCTCTCCGTAATTCCTTAAATCAAAAGATAGAGTGTTAATTCCGCCATTTGCAAGATACCCTTGCATCAGGAGCATTTCGGGCTTGCACTTGCCATTCATAGGCATACCATGAGTTTGGATTACGACAGGGGCTTCCGGGTCGACTTCGACATACCAACCGCTTAGGGTAATGCTGGCATCTCCCCGGGGGTTGAATGAGACATCTTCGTAACTGTCCATCTGGTAAGTTGAGGCATCGAAATCACGTCTAATCTCTACTCTCTCATCGGCCATTGGCCATGGCTCGAAACTCTCCCAATCATCGTTAGTGGACCAATCAGAAGGAGTGTTCTCAGACCACATTCCACATCCAGGATTGACAGCTATTGCTTGTGAAGCGATGACATATCCTATTCCGACATATCCAATCGTCAACAGAAGTAAGGATGTAGTTGCGACAGCGAACGTCTTCTGCTTAGTCTCCAAATCTCTCCACTTCTGCCTGATTCCGGCCATGCTACGGCGGCGAGGTGTGCTTTATTCAACTCGACGCCTGTTCATCTTGAATACAGGAATTGGATTCATCTTGTGTGAGTTGGCCGCGTTGAGTTCAAGATACCTCTCTAGGACCTCTTTCTCCCTTTCGGAATATTTCTGCGCGGATGGGTTCTTTGCTTCTTCCATCGCCCATTCAAGTTCCGAGTATGTGGATCCCAACTGCTCCTCATCCGTCCTGCCATCGTCCCAGAGTCCATCGGTCGGGGCTGCTTCCCTTATCTCCTGAATGACCCCTAGTGAATCTGCTAGTGCAAACACCTCTGTCTTGTACAAATCGGCGATTGGAGAGATGTCGACCCCTCCATCACCATACTTGGTGAAGAAACCTACTCCAAAGTCCTCTACCTTGTTACCGGTGCCGACTACTATTCCATTGGATGAAGCGGCTACGGCATACAGAGTTGCCATTCTGATTCTGGCTCTTGAGTTAGCCAAAGCCAAAGGTGAGAGTTGTTGTTCACTGAGTCCTTCACAGAACGCATCATAGGCCCCTGTAAGGTCGATGTTTTTGCCTTCGACATTTTCATAGTTGGACTGAAGCCACTGGATGTGTAGATTTGAGAGCTCATACTGTGACTGGTCTTGGTGAATGGGCATGTTCAGAACTATTGTTTTCATGCCTGTTTTGGAACAAAGTGTCGAAGTCGCTGCCGAGTCTATTCCGCCAGAGACTCCGATGACCAGAGTGGTAATGCCCGCATTCTCGGCATAATCCTTGATCCAGTCAGAAATCTCGTCAGCGATTGCATTCCAATCCAATTCAATCTCTCCTCAGTGACAGGCCATTCCGTACTTCTTCAGACGCCAGTAATTGTATGGCCATGGAGTCAAGAATCCGGCTACTAGCATTGGCACGATTACCCACAAAGTCAGCTTGGCCCCTCCGGTCAGAACAACATCAACAACATTCATCGCCGCTTCCATTGAAATCATCGAAATCAAAGACATTCCAATCGCGACTCTGAACGCTTCCTTCAATGCCATTTGGGCTGATAGGATGATGGTCTCAAGAGCGATAGAGGTCATGATTCCATTGAACATCGCAAGCAGCATAATCGACATTGTAGACCAGCCAAGAGCATCAAGATAAGGAATAAATTGGAATGCAGCAATGGTGCCAAAATCACCAATTGAACATCCAACTAAGCACCATTTTGTATTGTGAGCAGATTGCCTCCAAACACTACTGTCGCCCCAGTGGAACTCCTCGGCTTGACCATCTACGGTGTAACCAATTGCCCTCACCGCTCCTGTCATCAAATCGCGAGAGACTCCCGAGTGTGAGACGATTGCTGAACCTGATTCATGAGATACTTCAGCAGAGGTAACTCCTGTGACTCCCTCGAGTGCGTTTCGCACCCTTCCGGCGCATCCATCGCAGGTCATTCCGCCTACATCGAGCGTGACCGTCTCTGACATGGATTAGCGTAGTCGCAACCACTATTGAAGCCTACTAAACGTGAGATTCGCCCTTTGGGCGAAGCGGGCACCTTCAATACGGTGCCTTTGGTCGGCGGCTCGATGGGTGTACCTGAACCAGTTGGAGAACTCGACCCAGTAGAGGTTGAGACTTCCTTGATGGAGACTTGGGAAGAGGAGGGTACTTTCCAGCAAAGTATCGAGTCGCGACGTGTTGCATCTAGTCCCTTTACGTTCCTAGAAGGCCCTCCGACTGCAAACGGTAAGCCAGGTATCCACCACGTACTATCGCGGCTGTTCAAGGACATGGTTTGCCGATGGAAGACGATGGAGGGGCATGTAGTCGAAAGGAAGGGTGGATGGGACACTCACGGACTTCCGGTGGAGATTGAAGTCCAGAAGCGATTGGATCTGATGTCCAACGAGGCCATCGAAGCCTACGGTATGGAGGCGTTCAACCAGCAGTGCAAGGAGAGTGTCTGGACCTATGAGCAGGCCTGGCGTGAGATGACAGAGCGAATGGGCTTCTGGGTAGACATGGATGACCCGTACGTAACTCTCCACGACGAGTACATCGAGTCGGCTTGGTGGTCTCTCAAACAGATGTTCGAGAAGGGAATGTTGTTCCGCGGACACAAGGTTTTACCATACTGCCCTCAGACTGGAACCAGTTATTCTAGCCACGAGGTTTCACTGGGTTACAAGGAAGTGTCTGAGCCTGCTGTATACATCAAATTCCGGCTCGTTGAAGATAATGTCTCAGTTCTAGCCTGGACGACCACACCTTGGACTCTCCCCGGTAACGTCGGACTGGCTGTCGGACCCGATGTTACCTACTGTCGAATCCGTATCACTGAGCCGCCATCTGGCTCATGGGAAGGACGAGGCGGTGCAGAGGTCGGAGAAGAGTTGATTCTCGCTAAGGATCTACTAGGCGATGTTCTGCGCCATCAAGTCGAGATTGTTGACGAATTCCCGGGCTCGGACTTGGTTGGCAAGTCGTACCAGCCTCTATTCTCCGGAGCTATTGATGGCAGCGGTTCGGAAACCGCTTGGACGGTTGTAGCCGCTGACTTCGTTACGACGACAGACGGTACTGGAGTTGTACACACCGCCGTGATGTACGGAGAGGAAGATTACAACCTCGGCATGCAGGTTGGCCTGCCGGCACAGCACACTGTCGATATGGGTGGGCGATTCATAGCTGGCACCCATAACCTGCTAGATGGCAGATACGTCAAGGACTGCGACTCAGAAATAATCGATATTCTCTCAGAGCAAGGGCTTCTCTATCGCGAGCATGAATACACCCACGACTACCCTCACTGCTGGAGGACAGATCATCCCCTACTGTACTACGCAATGGACAGTTGGTTTGTTCGCATGACAGAAGTCAGGGGCGAGATTATCCAATACAACTCCGAAGTTGAGTGGGCCCCCGAGTGGACCGGGACAAAGAGAATGGGAGAATGGCTTTCCAACATCAAGGATTGGGCAATTAGTAGAGAGCGCTATTGGGGCACCCCTATCCCAGTCTGGATATGCGAGGATTGTGGGCAAGAGCACTGTATCGGAAGCATCGAAGAAATGGACTCAATGAAGACTGCAGATTCGCCCAATCCACCAGAGCTTCACCGCCCTTATGTGGACGATGTCAGGCTGCATTGCCCCTCGGATGGGTGCTCAGGAACAATGGCCAGGGAACCTTATGTTCTGGACTGTTGGTTTGATTCGGGCTGCGCTACATTCGCCCAATGGCACTATCCTTTCGAGAACGAGGATGGATTCAACGGTGCATTCCCAGTTGACTACATCTGTGAGGCGGTGGACCAAACCAGAGGCTGGTTCTATTCTCTGATGGCAGTCTCCACCGCTGTGTTTGACAGTATATGCTACAGGCGCTGCCTGTCACTTGGCCACATCCTAGACAAGAACGGCAAGAAGATGAGTAAGTCGAAGGGGAACGTCGTCGATCCTTGGGACCATTTCAACAAGGAGGGTTCGGATTCAATTCGTTGGTATATGACTACACAAAGCGCTCCCTGGTCGCCAACCAACTTCGACCCAAATGGAGTCAGAGAGTCATACGCCAAGATGTTCCTGACGCTTTGGAATGTTTACAGATTCCACGCCGATTACGCTGCGATGGATCGATTTGACCCCGATGATGAGTCTGGTTTCGTAGCCGTATCGAATAGGGGCCCTCTGGACCGGTGGATTCTGTCCAAGGCTAGCTCCATGGCAGAGGCTTACCATCAGCACTTCGAGGACTGGGACTTCCATAAGGCAGGAAGAGAACTCGAGGAATTCGTAGTAAACGACCTTTCGAACTGGTATGTTCGCAGGTCAAGGCGTAGACTGTGGAGTGAGTCTGACAGTGATGACAAGCGTGCTTGCCAGCATACTCTCCACGAGGTTCTATTGTTAGTCTGTAGGCTGATGGCCCCGGTTTCTCCATTCATGCCTGATGTGATTCATCGGGCTCTGGCAGGAAGCTCGGTTCACCTAGCAGATTGGCCTGTTGGATCAGAGATTGTCGAAGCATCCCTACCACCCAGAAATTATCCGCTCGAACAGCAGATGGAGCTGGTCAGGACACTAGCTGAGTCGGGTCGCAGGGTCCGCGTCGAGAATAACCGCAGACAGCGATTGCCATGCCGCTATGGTTGGATTGTGGGTGGACCAGACTTGTCTGATTTCCATGATATCCTAGCCGAGGAGTTGAATGTAGAGGAGCTGCTCACCGAAGAGGATCTAGACATTTTCCAGAGGATCGTATTGGAGCCTAATAGGAAATCTCTGGGTGCAAAGTGTAGGTCCGATTTGCCGGCCGTGCTGGCCAAGTTGGATACGGCAGACCCGGATTCATTACTGTTGGAGATAGAGGCAGGAATAGCTGCTATCGCTGGATACTCCATCACAATGGATGATATTGAGGTGCGCCGCACAGAGAAGGACGGTTATGCAGCAGCAACTCTGTCAAGAGATGAATTCGAAGATGTCTCTCTGGTTCTAGACATGGAATTGAATGAGGAATTGATGTCACGGGGACTGGCTAGAGACGTTATACGAAGAATTCAGTCGAAGCGCAAGGACCTAGATCTGGAAGTCGAGGAGGGTATCGCGCTTTCAGTCTGGATAGATGGGGCAGTACTGGCAGACGAAGATTGGGTTCACGTGCAGAATGAGACCAGAGCAACTTCTGCTTCTCTGAACGAAGGCAACGCTCCATCTGAGGCAGACTCGTTCGAGGTTGATGGTACCAAGGTCATGTTCACTGTCGGATAGATGGGTTTTCACATCTGTACGCTAGGGCCGTAAGCGACTGGCAATAGTAGTTCAACTCCGAACAGAGGATCCGGATCGGACGAATCGTGATAGGCAATGAAGGCCCCTCCATCTGGAAGAATACCCATACTCGCGAAGTCGAACCTGATGTCATTGCCAGCCCCTGATGTAGAGTCTAAGTCACCCAGGCCCAGATAGGTCTTCATGTCGGGTTCAAGGCTCTGCGAGTACTCTCTAACGTGCCAAGCTACGTCGACATCTGGCCCCGCTGCACTCTGGTAGCGGACATTGAGTACGAATAGGTCGTGCTCACCATTGGCATGGAACTCCCACTCCTCTAACTCAGTTGCCACGCCTGAGAGGTTGTATGTTTGATTGGTCCAGGAAATACCTCCATCCCACGAAAGCATGTGTTGCAGAATGGTGCCTCCTGCTGTTACGCAGTGCAGTGCTCCTGATGAGTCAAATGCGCAGTATTGCGAGGGCATATCGCTTCCATTTGAGCCAGTCGCAGCCCACCAACTTAGTGAGGTGTCTAGATATGCATCGACACCGTTGTCGAAGTAGTCTGGGAAGTACAAACCGCCCGAAGGGACCGGGAAGGCTCGCATCTCCTTGTGCGGCTTGGTGTAGTCCCACTCCACTCCTAGAGTGTCAAAAGCGAGATCTATTTCCATCACATCGAGATTAGCATCTCTGTCAGGGAATTCGAAGTTCTGATAGTTCAGTCCGTCAGTGCTAATCTGTCCACCACGATTTGCAACTTGATGCCAGAAGTTGCTGATTACTAGACTCGCCCAAGGTCCGCTTCCGTAGATGCTGTTGATGGGCCCAACCACTTCCACTTGCCATGATCTGTCGTAGAATGCCTCAGGTGGCCTGTTGAAACACCAGTTCCACTCTTCGTCTTCTGCATCGTAGAAGAATGAGTAAAACTGATCCGCGCCGCTGCTGCTCGGATATGGAAACCAACCCATGGCAATGAGATCTCCGTTAGTTGCTTGAACAATACTGCCTTCACCTAGGCCTTCTTGTCCGGGGACGGTAGGTTTGGGTAACAGGCAACCAAATTGAGAGAGAATCGTCGGACGCCACTCCTGCCAAGTGTGGCCTCTGTCTTCACTCCATGTTGGATACTCGCCACCAAAGTTGAGAATCCAGCCCTCCTTGGTGGCAGCTAAGTAGTGCTCGCAACAATTGCCGCCGTGTTCATTACCGTACACTGTCCAAGATGCATTGCCCCAAGTCTCATTCGAAAATGGGTCGCCGACGGTGAAATTTCGAGGATCCTCGTATGATGATGGGATGTCGATGTAGTGGTAGCCGGCATCCCATGGAGTGGTGCTCTCCGACTCAGTCTCGCCACCCCCGAAGCAGCCAGCCAGCGTCATGCTGGTGACCATCATCACGGCTAGAACAGTTCGAGACCTGCGCTGTCCGACCATGACTAGCCCGGGATATGGCTGTATTTCGCACTTCGCACACGCTGCGCCCTGCATCGCAGGGCGGTGAGGTTCAAAGCCTGAAGCGGTGCGTTACTAGGCCATGCGCCGCGTCGCACTTGCCGCAATCCTACTGATGCTGATTACCAGCCTGAGTCCGATGATGACCGTATCAGGTCAGGCTGCTGCGACTGATTCCATCTACATCAATGAGATACTGGTTTCTCCAAATAACGAGAATTACGGAGGGACCGACTGGAATGGCGATGGCTCAATGGGGACTTACAGCGACCAATACGTCGAGTTGCACAATCCAACTTCGGAGGCCATCGACATCGGCGGCTGGTGGTTGGACGATATCGCCGATGGAGGCTCTCCTGCTTGTAGCATTGGATGGAATACGGTGCTTGATCCGGGTGCCTACATCGCCTTCTACCGCTCATGGACCGGGATAGAGTTCGACTACTGGGACGGAGATACAATTCGTCTGCTCGATGGCACTGGTATGGAGATGGACTCGGTCAGTTACGAAGGCGAAGATTCCGACTGGGATGTCCCGTATGGGTACGACTCAGGCGGCAACTGGGTGAAGCTGTCAGATGGCAGTCCGACTCCGGGCGGGGCCAATGATCAGGAATGGAGTGGCTCCAATCACCTGCAGGGCAACTGCTATCCTCCACAAGACCACATACATCGAGGAGAGTACATCCTCGAGGGGCGCGTAGTCACCATGGAATCCGAGCAATCGATAATCAATGACGGTAGAATTCTGGTCGTAGACGGGATGATTGAGGCAGTTTGGAGCGCAACTGATTCCGCCCCCTCTGCTGCTCAAGGAGTCATGTCGATACCGACAAGTGGCACCATCTACCCTGGATTCATCGATCCACACAATCCCGCCAAGTACAATATCATACCACTATGGGACCACGGCACCGATGGATGGGATAATCGCTATCAGTGGCAGGCCGAGGACTCATACAGAGATGCCAAAGATGTAGGATGCTCTCTAACCGATTCTTCTGCCATGCGATTCGCAGAGTTGAGAGCAGTTGCTGGTGGCAATACAGCACTGCAAGGTAGTTCTACATCCAATACCGATACCTTCGAGACTATGCTCGCACGCAATATCGAACTCTACAACTTCGGCAGAGATTACATTCACACCAAAGTCACTGAATTAGAATCTGATTACACCGGCTCCCATATCAAGGACGGAAATTCCTCGGGAGAGTTGGATGCCTGGTTCCTGCATCTAGCTGAGGGTGTGGACGAGTCCAGTAGGGCTGAATTCGATATCTTGGTGGAGAACGACCTTCTTGTTGGAGAGGTTGTGATAATCCACGGAACTGGCCTAACTCAGGTAGAATTCGATGCACTCGGAAATGTAGGAGGTAGTCTGGCGTGGTCTCCGACCTCTAATCTAATACTGTATGGAGATACAACCGACATCGCCTCGGCTAAGGCCGAGGGTGTGAACATCATGATTGGTCCCGACTGGGCTCCATCCGGTTCCAAGAGTTCGATGCACGAACTGAAAACGGCTGATTGGTGGGATGAGAATGTTCTGGGCGACATCTTCACCGATTATGAATTGGTTCAGGCCATTACCACAAACATAGTCGATGCGATCGGCTGGGATGATCAGACTGGTCGCATCCAAGCAGGTCTAGCAGCGGACCTTGTCGTCCTCGATTCGTTCCACACCGACCCTTACAGAAACGTCGTCGAAGCTATCGATCCTGACGTCAGACTAGTGGTAGTCGGCGGATTAGCCGTTTTTGGTGATGTAGACATCATGCAGGCGATGGATGATGAGATTCAGATTATCGAGGGAGATGGTTTCACCAAGGCTACAGATATCACCTATGACGGAGTTCCAGAAGCTCAGCAGACAGTAGATGAACTGCTCGCTGAGTTGCAATCCTGCAACCAAGGGGCCCAGGTACCTCTGGAGTACTTATTTACCCTCGGTGATGACCGTTATTTCGATGTACTGAACCGCTCTCTAACCTTCCAGAAGGATCGTACTATCGATCTTTGGGGAGACTACTACGATGTCGAGCTGAACGAAGATGGACATCGAGTCAATGGTGCTGTAGCTGGGGCTGGCCCGATTATTACCGACCCCGGAAACGACGGTTCCGAGGATACTGATGCATTATGCAGTGATGGAGTAGATAATGATGGAGATCCATACATCGACTGCGACGACTTCGACTGTAGTGGAACAATGGTCTGTAGTGAGCCTGGGCCGGAACCGGAGCCTGAGTTGCCCGTGCTTTGGGATACATATGGTCCGCGAGGCGGTACTATACCTCACCCGACCACAATCGAAGAGGGGATTCACCTCGAAGAGTGCATGTCTGATGCAACTACGTTGAGTGATGCAGGCGTACCAACGATTCCTTCCAGTAAGATTCTACTTTGTGGTGCAATCTTAGTAGTGATGCAGCCAACTGATGAGTGCATAGAGTCGGGTGGGTCATTCTGTAACCTCGAAGTGGCTGATGCAATCGCCATTCCTGGACATCTCTGTACAGATTCTGGAAGTTACCCTCAAGAGGTGACTTGTAGAGCTGCTTGGTCATTCATCGATATCGAAGAGGATGGTCCGGAACCGGAACCTGAGCCGGAGCCTGAAAGCGAGAGTTGGATGGATGGTCCGCTATACTGGATCGCTATCTTCGTGGCACTGATTGTTATCGTCGGTTCTCTAGGGGTGGTGAACTCAAACCTACGAGCGCGTACTGACAAAGAGCAACCAGTACTGATTGCCGAGGACGAATAATCATTCCAGATGCCAAGTCGGGCCATCGGGTCCGTCCTCGACTACGACACCCATCGAAGCGAGTTCGTCCCGAATCTCATCGGCTCGGGCCCAGTCCTTTGACTCTCTAGAACTCTCGCGCTCAGCCAGCAGTATCTCAACTCTGCCAGCGACCTCTGTCCTAGCAGATTCGGCCTGAGCTAATTCCGCGGCGACTTCTTCAGATGGAGGGAGGAGGCCGAGCACTGCGCCTGCGTGCTTCTCCAGCCAAGTAGCCACATCTTTTCCAGATGCAGAAGATACCACTGATTGAACCTCGATCATCGCGGCTCTGGTGTTGAAGTCATCATTCATGGCTGAAGTGAAGCGTTCGCTGGCCCCATCGAGATCAGTGCCGGAGTCGGCTTGGGAAACTAGAGATTTTCCGTATGCATCGACGAGTCTATCGAAGTGCATCGCCGCTTCATCTAAGAACTCTGGAGTGAGGTCGATTGGATTGCGATATGGTACGCTCAGTAGAGCATATCGGAGAGCCAATGGGGGGTGATTCTCGAAGGCCTCGCGGATGGTCCAGAAGTTGCCCAGGCTCTTGCTCATCTTCTCTCCGTCTATATTTATGAAGCCATTGTGCATCCAGCAGCCGACCACCGGTTCTACACCGGTGCAGCACTCCGACTGAAAGATCTCAGCCTCATGATGAGGAAATCTCAGATCGTGCCCGCCGCCGTGGATGTCAAACTGTTTCCCGAAGTGGTTGAGTGACATAGCAGAGCACTCGATGTGCCATCCTGGTCTGCCCTCTCCCCAAGGACTATCCCAATATGGTTCGCCAGACTTGGCCAGTTTCCAAAGAGCAAAATCACGGTGGTCGCGCTTACCCGATCCAGTTTCTGTGACTCTTCCCCCCGCTCCAGCCCTCACCATATCCAGTGTCTGGCCTGTTAGTTGTCCAAACTTCTCTGGAGCCGTATCGATTTCAAAGTAGACGCCGTCATCACCAACATATGCGTGGCCTTTCTCTACCAATTTGGAAATCATGTCTATGATTTCGGGTATGGTCTCAGTTACTCTAGGATAGTGATCTGCTCTGAGAACGTTCATCGCATCCATGACTTCGAGGTAATCATTGATGTTCCTGTTAGCTACTACCGAGAAGTCGACTCCTTCAGAATCAGAGATAACGAGTATCTTGTCATCGATGTCGGTGAAGTTCTGCACATAATCAACATCGTAGCCGCTAGCCTCCAGCCAGCGATGAACCACATCGAATGCTAGGTAGCAGCGAGCGTGTCCCAAATGGCTTGGAGAGTACGGTGTTATGCCGCATACATACATGCTCACCTTGCCCTCTTTCAGGGTCGATAGTTCGTGCTTCTCACGCGTACGTGTGTCGTAGACCCTGAGAGGCATTGACCGGGTTGCGTGGCTTATCGGTCATCAACCCCGCGCCGCTTCGACTAGTCCAGAGTACAGAACATCATGTCCTGCTCTCTCGGGGTGCCACTGGACTCCCAGACAGAATTTCCTGTCTGGCCGCTCTACGGCCTCAATGAGTCCATCGTGGTCTGCAGTGCCGGTCACTTCTAGATCTCCTGCATCGGCGACCCCTTGGTGATGAGTGGAGTTGGCTTTGATTGAGGTCCCCATTAGTCTGGCCAGCAAGGATCCTTCGGTAACCGAAACTCCGTGCTCGGTCTCGACGCCGTCGTAGCCGCCATGGTCTTCGTGCCCTGGCGTGGTGTCCAGATGCTGATGCAGTCTGCCACCGTGCATCACGCTGAGAATCTGCATACCTCTACAAACCCCTAGAAAAGGCATGTCTCTCGAAATAGCTTCGCGGATTAGTCCCATCTCGGTTTCATCCTGATCAGGATAGAATTCGACGGTCATAGTTCCGGGCTCCTCTCCGTAGGATGAAGGACAGAGGTCAGGTCCACCTGAGACAACTAGTCCATCGATTAGGCCTAGGATTTGAGTCATATCACCTGCTGGAGGGATGATTAGAGGGATCCCTCCTGCTTTCTCAATCATCGATATGTATGCCGAGGGGAGGATTGCTGCATGCCTGTGCCAATTACCGTATACTGTATCTCTGCAGAAGCATGTCACGCCGATGACTGGCTTCATTCCGCCCCTCCAGCTTCTCTCAACATCCTAGCATGTCTGAAAGAACGAACTCCTGCGAAAATGAATGTCGACCCTGCGGTTATCAGTAGGACGTGGGAGATGATGGCTAGAGTCGACATGTCCGAGTAGCCGGTTGCTACTCTTGCACCTCCTAGGGCCATTGCAAGAGCAACTACCATCGCAGCGTGCATGTAGTGCCTGAGATTCTTCTCGTCCCTGCCTGCAATGACACCTAAGCCAAGCATAGGTAAGCCGAGGAATGCAGGAATTGCCGCTGTTATCGAAGGAGGATCAGCACTCTGTGTCAGGTAGGAGAAGATTCCCCAAACAACTAGTAATCCACCCGATAGAGTAGCGAGTTTCGGAATTGTCATCCCAAGGAATGTGAACTCGTCATCCATGTACGCTCGCCCACTTCATTCAGTTATTATCTTCTCTTACAGGAAGACTCTTGAGAGGTTTCTGTGACAATTCATGAATCTCCTTGTCGCGGGCCACAATCTGCTCCCACATTATTTCGGCCACATCCATGACTTCCATCTCGGCACCAACTGAGTCCAGTCCGTCCTTCACCATGACCGAACAGAATGGACAGCCGACAGCCACCGTATCGCACCCGGTCTCAGCCAGTTCCTTAGCGCGAATCTCATTTACGCGCTTGTCTGCATCCTCCTCCATCCACATCTGGGCACCTCCTGCTCCGCAGCAGAATGAGTTCTCTGCGTGTTTCTCAGTCTCAACGTCGACTCCTCCAATAACTTCTCTGGGCTCGTCAATGATGCCTCCGATGCGTCCTAGATAGCAGGGGTCATGGAATGTTATGCTACGGCCGTTCTTCTTGGCTTGAGGTAGTTTACCTTCGTCCTGCAATTTGGCTAGAATCTCTGAGTGATGGTATACCTCAAGTCTGTCTCCCCCATAGTCAGCATACTCCTTTCCTAAGGTATGGAAGCAATGAGGGCAGGATGCGATGATTCTCTTCACACCGATTTCTTGAAAAGTCATCATGTTGGCTTCGGCCAGCATCTGGAATAGGAACTCGTTGCCAGCTCTTCTAGCGGGGTCTCCCGAGCAGCCTTCCTGCATACCTAGTATACCGACGTCCAATCCAGCTTCCTTGAGTAGGGAAATTGTCGCGCGGGCCACCTTCTGATTGCGCTCATCGAAACTGGCTGCACAGCCTACGAAATAGATGTACTCTGCTGGTTCTCCTACCTTGACATCAAGGTCAGCAGCCCAGTCTGCCCTTTCATGCGCCCCGAACCCGTAGGGGTTCTGTGCCGCATCCATGTTGTCGAAGGCGACATTGAGTTGATCGGGATACTCCATCGTCTCCATCACTGCATTACGGCGTAGGTCGGTGAGTTTGGGGACATGTTCGATGTACAGAGGACAGACATCAACACAGGCGTTGCAAGTGGTGCAGGCCCAAACCGCCTCCTCGGTTATCCTCTGCATGATGGTCTCATCGGGACTCTCAGAAGAAAGCAGGATAGGGGCATGGTCATTGGCATAGTTACGAACATCATGTATGACCTGCATTGGATTGAGGCCTTTGCCTGAGGCATAGGCGGGACAGACATCTTGGCAGCGGGCGCAAGATGTGCACGACCAGCCATCGATTAGCTGTCTCCAGGTATAATCGGCGTAATTACTGACTCCGAACCCTAGGGAGTCCATCTCAAGGATGTCGTCCATGGAAACGGCTCTGCCGAAGTCATCGACTGCTAGCGGTCTCATCTTGGCTGGAGGTCCGACGTCATGGAAGAACACGTTAGGCACTGCCATGACGATGTGCATGTGCTTAGACAGAGGAATCAGAACAAAGAAGATGCATATAGAGAGCATATGGGCCCAGTAAGAGGCCACTGCGAAGGAGTCCGATACTCCATACTGGGCTACTGCATACCCCAGAGGTTCCCAAAACTTGCTAGGGTCCTCCTTCGACTCGATTACGAATGAAGTAGTGGTAATTGTGAATATCAAAAGCAGTATGAAATTGCCCTCAATTGTCTCAAAACGAGATTTACCCTTCAGTTTCTCAGGAGTGAATACCACGCGGCGGATCAATGCTGCTACACAGCCAATCATCGCCATTGTGTAGCCGAGTTCTACCATGCCATTCCATGGGCCATTCAGTAAATCTGGCAGAATCCTACCCGAGAAGAAGTTGGCAGTAGCCAAGTCTAGCATATCTGAAGCCAGCATCAGGAAACCCCAGAACAGTAAGACGTGCATAGTCCCGGCAACTCTGTCTCTCAGGACTTTCTTCTGACCAAGCCAGCCCTTGATGAACTCAAGAATCCTAGCATCCCAAGAATCGAATCGGTTGTCACTAGAGCCAAGCATCACTAAACTTACTGCCTTGCGGACTTGGTAAACGAAGAATCCAATCGCAGTTGCACCCATGATGATTAGGATGTGCCAACCCTCGAGAGGGCCGTATGATTGTAGAAGAGGATGTTCCATCGAATCACTGTCAGGCTATGCCTGACAAACGTCGGAGTCGAATCATGTCCTTGAAGAAACCGCTCCAACAGGCAAACTCATGGGCTCATGGCCTAGCCTGACGCCATGGCGAGTGGGTTCGCACCCGGAAAATGCATCCTGTTTGGTGAGCACGCCGTAGTCTATGGCCATCCTGCTGTAGCAGTAGCGATTGACAGTGGCGTCAGAGTGAAAGTCGGTCAATCGGAAGAATGGACCTTGGAGGGCATTCCTTTCGAGCCTTCTAAGCACCCTCATATCTCACATATCCTGAACACTGTTTTCGAGTACGACGGTCCTCCTCTGAAAATGGAAGTCAAGAGTGGACTATTCTCAGCCGCCGGATTGGGCTCATCTGCTGCTCTTTCTAATGCCATAGGAGCAGCCCTGCAAGCCCACATCAATCCCAGCCAATCATTGGACCCAATTGCCCTCGCCCGGATGGGGCATTCGGCAGAGGCTATGGCCCAGAAAGGGCGTGCTAGTCCCACGGATACCGCAACCAGTGCACTTGGTGGTTGTATAGTAGTCTCGGGACAGCAAGTGGAAGGTACTAGACACGTATTTGATGCTGAATTGGAGACTCCTGAAGGACTCAGAGAGTGGTCGATCAACGCCGTTGATTTGCCCGATAGCCTCAACGAGGCGTGTTTGGTAATCGGATTCACAGGAGAGATGTCGTCAACAGGCAAGATGGTCGAGGGTGTAGCTAAGCGTCTGGAGGAAAAACCCGAGCTTCAAGGGGAAATGGATGCTATTGGGAGGATTACCAGCGCGGGGCTGACTGCGATGTCTGCCGGGAGCTTGGAGGCCGTAGGGATGGCGATGGATGCTTGTCATGAAAAATTGCAACTACTCGGAGTCAGTAGCCCGTCACTTGAGGCTTTGGTTGAAGCTGCTAGGCCACACTCGCTGGGTGCCAAACTAACAGGCTCTGGAGGCGGGGGCTGTATGATTGCTCTCGCGCGTGAGCCACAGAGAGTTGCAGAAGCCATCGAAGTTGCCGGCGGTAGTCCTCTGATTTCTCGCCTAGGGGCTCCCGGAGTAAGGCTCCTAGAGGACTAGTTTGAGGCGTGTAAAATCAGACTCTAGTTCAATTATGTGGCGACCACCCTTTATAAGCAGAATATTGGTGCCGGCCTCATGCTTAGCGACGAGGAGAGATTGACAGTAGTCAACGTGGTCGCCTCCACCAGAGTGGCGGAGGAACTTGACCTTCCAGACATAGCCATCCAACTGAACTGCGAATACGAGCCCGAACAATTCCCAGGTGTCGTCTATAGGGTCACTGATCCAAAACTAGCGATACTGATGTTCAGGTCCGGCCGCGCCGTTTGTACTGGAGGTAAGAACGACAGTAACATCCGCGTAGGGATTGACATGATGACCAGTGATCTTAGGGACGCTGGAATCGATACTTGGGACTCTGATGATATCGAAATCGAGGTCCAGAACATGGTAGCCACCTACTCTCTGTTCTATCCCGAGGACTATGCCGGAGTTGCCAGAATGGACGACAACAACACCCGAGTAATCGACACCGATGACGGCATCCGTGCAGCCACCGATGAAGAGGTCGAGAATGAGGATCCACGGATACGTGGAATCCGCGAAGGTGAACCACTGGCCGCTCTGCCAAGAAAACTCAATTTGAACAACCTCACCTTTCACTTGCCTTTCGACAAAGTAGAGTACGAACCAGAGCAGTTTCCTGGTCTGATTTACAGGCTGGACTACCCTAGGGTTGTCTGCCTTATTTTCGGAAGTGGGAAGATGGTAATTACCGGTGCTAGAGCAAAGGACGAGATTCTTGAGGCCGTCCAATTCATCCAAGATGAATTGGCAGATTTGCTCTATTGAGTACATCGAGGGGTGACATTGATGCGTTCCTCGCCTACAGGGCGAACCGTGAGCGCACGAGCGAAGGTGGCCATTGGCCTGTGTTTGATACTCTTGGCATCTCCTTATGCAAGTGTGTCAATTTCGCAGATGAAATCGCCTGAAGACTTGTCTGACATTCGGATTTCAGAATCATCTTCTAGGACGAATAATCTCATTGATGTGCCTTCTTGGAAGGTTAACGATGCTTGGAGTTATACGGGAACATTGGATGTAAGGGATTTCGTGACAAGTTCTGGGGTTTCAACAAATGTAGAGTACCTACTCGGCACTCTTAATGAACAAGTTTCGGACATCTACACAATGAATGTCGACGGGACCGATACTCTAGTCTACAGAGTAGATGGTGATGGCTATTATGAGGCACAGAATATCAATCTCGATGGGAACAACGGGGACTTGATAGTGGAAATGTCAACTGAGGAAATCGTTCGGGTTTCGGATTTGGCAGTTATAGAGCAGAATGCCGATTTTGATATAGACTTTGATTACCAGATTTGGTGGTGGTCATACACGGTCCATGTTGCTGACTTGACCGTTGATCAGACCTACAGCCCGCCCCTTGAGGGTTATGATTTCCCAATCAGCGTAGGTGATGAGTGGCAGACTGATTATTCGTATACAATTGATTATAGCGGCAGTAGTGACTATGTCACAATTCCCAGTGACTCAAGTGGTCAGAACAGCACCAGCTGGGATGTTGTGAGTCAGGGCTTTCCTGGTGTAACCTACGGAGGTTGCTCGCAATCCTACAACATCACAAATTACGATGACAATGGTGATGAGATTGGATACAAATGGTTCTGCCCTGCAATCAGAGGAGATGTTAGATCATCCTACACTAACACAGTTGGTTTCGTTGCTGAACATGAATTGACAACATACCAACCAGCAGGAAGGCCAAAGAAAATCTCTGTAGATTTGGAGTTCCCACTATCTCCTCTCGACTACCAGATGTCTGCATGGGTCAATGTAACAAATTCTGGACAACCATCCAGCGGAGAGACTCTGCAAGTTAGATACGAGTCAGGAGGAGTAGTTCAGGATGTTACGACAGCAGCGAATGGTTCCGCTTTCCTAACTTTTGATACCGGTCACTCAAGTGACGATAGTGACGGTGTCGGCGAACTGGGTAGTCATGGACTCATAGCTTGGATTTCCGGGCAGAGATTGGTTGGAGTTTCGACAGTAATTATTGATCCTGATGTTCATGAAGTAGATCTGGTATCTCGCTCAGAGGGAGTAACAGTCGAGAGGACTAGGGCAAACAACACAGTTACTCTGGATTCGAATGTTGGATTCAATGCAATTCCTCTTGACCAATTGACATTCAGCGTACCCGTGGTAAATCGGGGAATTGCCCTCTCACCCCCCACTACGCTTGAGGTTGAAGCTCCAGATGGATCTACATCATCGACTTATATTCCGGGTCTGAGAAGTTTGGAGGAGATGCGCGTAGAGGTAATATGGACTGTACCAGAGAATCAGCCATTTGGGGAAATCAGCCTAACGTTTACTGCAGATCCTGATGAGCAGGTCGCTTCAGATGGTAACCGAACAAACAATCAGGGTACATTCGGGCTATTTATCGGCAGATTGCCCACAGCCTCACTTTCGATTCCTTCCGAATCTCTTACTCTCTCTGAGGTTAGTTTCAATGGAGTTGCCTCATATGATTCGGATGGAGGGGAAGTTAGTTGCGAATTTACTATCGAGAAATTAGATGGTAGCAACTGGACTTCTACTGAAGATGACTGCATACAAGAGTACACATGGGGTGATGATGGAACGTTCTTGGTTTCTCTAGTGGTCACTGATGATGAAAATGACCGGGCACATGCTCAATCTTACATCACGATTCTAAACAGGCCTCCAGAAGTCGAGATAGGTTCTGACCAGAACACTGTTCCCGTTCAATCAGCGATAACTTTCGATATTGATGAGAGTGGCGACTCTGACACTCAGAATCCGGATGCTCCGATAGACATCGAATGGAGTCTGCCCTGCGAAGAAGGGCAGGTTGGCGAGAGATGCACCGTTACTCCACAGGACGAGGGGCCGTTCACAATTGGGGTGACCGTGATGGATGACGATGGCGATACTGCAGAAGATAGTTTAACCATTGAAGTCACAAATATTGCTCCCTCGGACCCCAGAGCTGAAATCTGGTTTGCTGGAAACAGAATGGTGCCTCAGATTCTTGGCGAGAATGCACGCTATATCGTTAACGAAGGAGATGTTCTGAGTATGCGAGGATTTGCCGATGACTCTCCCAACGACCTTGATTCATTAGAGCACCACTGGTCCCCTGATGCGGAACAAAAACCAGATTTGATTTTGTCTAGTATGGGGCACCAGAGTGAGGTTCAGCATATCTACGAAACATCAGGACAACATCTCGCGACTTTACAGGTAGTCGACGATGATGGGGCAAGCACTGAGACGTTGATTATTCAATTCGTTGTGTACAACATTGTCCCTTCGATTCTTCCAGTTTCAAATCCGCTACCTGTGGCAGAAGGAGGTTTGATGCAGTTTTCTGTCGAGGTTAGTGATTCTCCAAACGATTTACCTGGACTGATTAGTTGCTTCGATTTGGATCCAAATGTAAATTCGGATTCAGAGGGCAACGCTACAGACGACTGCGATGTCGAATCCCAGAGTCTTGCGCATTCATGGGAAGATGCAACTACTGCTCCGAGTTCAATTGTATTCCATGTGACCGATGATGATGGCGCTAGTGCTTCGGTTGTTATTCCTGTTCAAATCAACAACCTACCTCCTACGCCAGCTGCATCGGCAAGTGAATACAAGCCAACAGAAGGGGATGTGATTGTTCTGTCAGCGAATGGTACCAGTGACTCTGAGTACGATTTGGAAAACATGCTCTACGTGTGGGACTTAGACATAGATGTTGATTCCGATGGAGACGGTGACCCGTCCAATGATGTCGATATGCAAGGAAGATGGATTGAGGTCAGTTTCTCACAAGAGGGCACCAAGAATGTCAGGATGACTGCTTTCGATGAAGGCGAGGGTGCCTCTGTAACACTCTCCATTCAAGTTCAGAAGGAGCCTTTCGGATTGTCGACATTGGTGGCTGATTATGGAGTCTACATCGGCCTTGTTGCTCTGATTGCGGTGCTTCTGGTCGTTCTTCTACAGAGGATGCGGGCACCCCAGACTGATGGCTCAACAACAGAGAAGGCCGATCTTCTAGGCAGAAGGAAGGGCAGGAAGGTTTCAATGGACGATGCGTTTGATGATCCTGACTACGATCCTTTTGATGAAGAAAGAAGCAAAGATGGCCCAAAGAAGATGGACGCTGAAGGGCCAGAGGGAGGAACGTCCGAATCTCCATTAGATTCTCCAGAGGAATCAGGTCCTGAGCCAATTGATCCTGAATTGTCCGACGCCTTTGAGGAGCTTGGTGTAGAATCCACCGAAGAAGATGAGAGCGAGCTTTTGGAAAATGTTGCAGTGTCTGTAGATGAGGCTTTGGACAATGAGGACATAGAAGCACTCTTTGATGATTAGTACTGCCGCGGCCCATGGTCAATCTGTTCAGACTACTGGGACTACCCGACCCAGCAGGAGTTCAGAAGACTCAGCCCAAGAAAAGAGGCAAGTCGGTGGACCCTGGTCCTCAGGCCGATGATAGATTCCATGATCTGGGTCAAGATGTGTGGTCTGAGAGGACAGGTAGAATCGTTCCAAGACCTGACAGGAGAGTGGTGTATCTGAAGCCGGATAGCCTGCATCGGCTGCCTCTAGATGGCGCGGAGAGGTCACTAACTGGGGGGGACATGATTCTAGTCGATTTGAGCTCCCTTACTCACATGCCAAGTCAGCAGGACGTGTGCAGGAGGAATGTCCGTGCAATAAGTGAGAGGATTGGTTATCCTGTCTTCTCACTCAATGATAGTGACACATTGCTGATGGTTCCTGGAGCGAGAATGAGAGTAGATACTGATCGGCACAATCTAGGCATGGCTTTGTGGGGTCAACTTCCTGACTCTGAGGTCTGATCGTCTTCTAGCCAGGTATCTAGGTCTCCAGATGCTACCTCTTCGGCTGCGTGCTCTGTGAAATCTCTGTATGCCTGCCATTTTGCGATGATTTCCTCATCCTCGCCTCTCTTCTTCTTACGTTCAATCGATGCATCTGCATAGGTTACACAACGGCGTAGGAAAACTTCGATTAATTTCCTGCGCTCGTCGATTCCCATCAATTGACCTCCAAATCAGAGAGTAGTTGCTCCACGTGCCCCTTGGGGCTGACCTTGTACTTGACCCACTTCAGACTCCCATTCGGACTGATTACGAAGGTTGACCTGAGTGTGCCCATGTAGGTCTTACCATACATGCTCTTCTCCCTCCATGTACCATACAACTCATGCAGAGTTGCTTCCTCATCAACGATTAATTCGAATGGAAGGTCGTTCTTGTCAATGAACTTCTGGTGGCTTGATGAGGAGTCTGTGGATACTCCAATTACTCTCCATCCAGAGCCGGAGAATCTCGCAAAACTATCTCTGAAATCGCATGCCTGCACCGTACAACCAGGGGTGTTATCTCTAGGATAGAAGTACAGAATGACTCCTTCGCCAGAGGATAGTATCTCAGAGAGATTAATCTGTGAGCCATCTGTTACACTAGCGGTGAAATCTGGAGCTTTGTCGCCGACTTGGAGTTCTGCCATGGCGTCCCGACTGGACTGGTGCACATCAAGACTCGGCTGCGGCGATATGCGAATCGACCCTCACACTCAGAGGCATCCTAGGGGGGTTACTGAACCCAAAGCAAGCCGATGGGGCCATGCTTGTCATCTGGTTGGAGCTCCTGCCTTCCAATTCAAGTTCAACAGACTTCATCCGTGAAAGGCCTCGAACATGGTACCATTCCTTGAGTCCATTGCGAGTGATTCCATGGGTCTTTGTCCCGAAGAAGAGTCTTGCGAATGGTGCTTCTATATTGGCGATGAACCAACGTGGCCTAGAGAATGGTATTGGTAATGTCCTACCCCATCGCATTGAGACGCGCCCGGTATTGCAGTTGATTTCGATTGATTTGTCTGTCCTCTTGATCTCCATAGGCGATACGATGATTTCCTCAAATGAATACAATGAAGAAACGAATTCACCCAGTTCTTCGGTAGGAGTAATCAGGACTCTTGTCCCATCCGGCTTGGCCCACATCAGGTTGGTGAACGCTCCATGAGGGGAATCGTTCCAGTCTCCAATGACCACCATATCCCCAGTCTTAAAACCGGATGAAATTACTCGTCCTTTGAAAATCTCATTGCCCATCATTGCAATACTCATCTGCTCATCTCCTCTCTCTTTCGCTTCTTTGTTGCTGCCCATGAGCAGATAGGGCATTGTTCAAGGTCGTGGCGCAGTGCAGGACAATGTTCCCTACCGAAATAGATGATTTGCAGGTGCCTTCGATTCCACGTGTCTTCTGGGAATATCGATTTCAGATCACGCTCAGTCTTGACCACGCTGCTGCCATTCGACAACCCCCAACGAGCAGCCAGCCTGTGGATATGTGTATCCACGGGGAAAGCGGGAATTCCGAAGGCTTGCGCCATTACTACGCTGGCAGTCTTGTGACCGACCCCCGCGAGAGATTCTAGAAACTCCCAGTCGGGCCTGACGGAGGCTCCGTCCTCGACTATTTGCTGGGCCATACGCTTGAGATTTTTTGCCTTAGTCGGAGCCAACCCAATCTGGCGGATAAGATCGTGAATCTCTTCGACTTCGAGTTCGGCCATCTTTTCTGGAGTATCGGCTTTTTCAAACAGATCTGGTGTTACCTCGTTGACCTTCTTGTCAGTAGTCTGTGCTGAAAGCATTACAGCGACTAGGAGAGTGTAGGGGTCTGTGTGATCAAGAGGTATGGGCTGCTCAGGATACAGATGTTCTAGTATCCTGCCTATCTCTTCGGCCTTCTGAGCGCGCCGCATACTAGACCTCTCTATCCTCCCTCAGGCCCGAAGTGAATGCAATGATTACGAAGGCGGCTGGGATTCCGTAGCATGGGCCGTACATCCAGTTCTCCCAGTCGTTTGATTCTGTATCGCCACCGAGAAGCAAGTATGCACCTAGGGCGACGATTATTCCGGGGAAGAGGGCGATTAGGCCAAACACTGTTGCCCGAAGCAGTCGCATAGACAGTCCTAGAGGGTCTTGCTGTTAAGTTTCATCAGATACCAAGCAGTGACTCAATCTCCGCGCCACTACGTGTGTTAAGCACGTCAACAGCCGATAGCCAACCCTTCCTAGCAATCTGCACCCCATACCAGTAATCCCGCAGGCCATTAGTGTCGTGGGCGTCTGGGTTGATGCATACGGGGACTCCTTGGTCTCTAGCATACTTACACAGACGCCAGTCGAGGTCCAGCCTGTACGGCGAGGCATTGATTTCTACTGCCTTCAAATGGCCCTCCGAGTTTAATTCGCCCATTCTACGCAGGACGGCGTGCATGTCGACAGAGAAGCCTTCTCTTCCCTGTAGGATTCTACCCGTAGGATGGCCCAGTACAGTGAATGTTGGGTCTTCAATGGCCCGAATGAGGGCCTCGGTATTGGTAAGTTCGTCTCTGTTTCTCCAACTTCCAAGAGCATGAACGCTTCCGATTACATGCGAAAGAGAGTTGCGAGTATCGTCATCATAGTCTAGACTGCCATCTACTAGAATGTCACACTCGCTGCCGTGGAGCAGTCTGAAATCCTGTCCAGAATCTCTCCAATGTTCGTTCAAATCTCGAATTGCCTCAGACTGAGAAGCTAGGTCTTCAGCAGGGACGCCGATTTGCCTTCCTCCGATGTTTAGGACTTCGGAATGATCTGCTATTCCGAGATACTCCCAGCCTAACTCCATTGCAGCAGCAGCCATCTCCTCAAGCGTGGCCGTTCCGTCAGATGCGATTGTGTGATTGTGCAGTGCCCCCCTGATATCCGAGGGTTCAATCAACAGAGGCAATCCTGATCCTTCACTCAAGGCTGCCTCGATTTCCCCTGTATCCTCGCGCAATTCCGGAGGAACCCACTTCATCCCCAAGTGAGCGTAGATGTCCTCCTCAGTCGAGCATTCCAATGTATACTTGGCAGCCTCCATGCCAATAGAATCGCCAGCGTCCTCCTCGCTGAAAAGACCGAATTCGTTCAGGCGGAGGCCGCGATCTATGGCCGCCTGCCTCATCCTGATGTTATGTTCCTTTGATCCAGTGAAGTAAGCCAGAGTGAAAGGGAAGGTCTCAGGTGTGACTATCCTAACTTGGGCGTCTATGGTTGCATCACTACTGCGCTCAAGGAAAGCCTCGGCTAGATTTGCGTCCATGCTGCTTTCACCCAGCGAATCCCCCAGTACATTGGATTCGAGTATCAGACTAACTTTCGATTCTCCATGCCCCTTCACTTCGGCGATTCCAGGTAGTTCCAGAATCGATTGAATGACCGAATCGTGATCCTTTGGAAGGGCTCCAACTACGATGTCGAGATCTCCAATGGTTTCTCTCCTCCTACGGGCACTCCCTGCCAACTGGGACAGAACCACACCGGGCATCGAGGATATCTTGTCTTCTAGAGACCGGCCATAGAGCAGCCCCACGTCCATCCTGCTCCTGCCCTGATAACGCCTCAGTAACTCGATTCCTTCGAGATACTTCTGTTGGCTCTTCTCTCCAAAGCCAGATAGTGGTGCCACATGGCCCATCTCGCATGCAACTTTGAGAGACTCGACAGAGTCAACTCCGAGTTCCTCGTACATTGTTCGAGCCCGTTTAGGACCGAGTCCAGGAATCTCAACTATCTCCATTAGCCCAGGAGGAATCTTCTCGTAGAGCGAAGGCAGATCTCCCCATGTTCCCTCTAGCACGGCTTCAGTGATGAGGCCTCCAAGTCCCTTGCCTATTCCTTTCACATCGGTGATTCTGTCTTCTTCGACAACAGCAAGTAGGTCTTCTTCAAGAGAGGCTAGTGCTCGACTAGCGTTCTGGTAAGCTATTACTCTGAATCTATTGGCTCCGTCGAGCTCGAGTAGGACTGCGACTTGCTCTAGCGCAGCGGCAATCTGAGATTTGGTCAGGAAGGGCGGCCCCTGCGCCCTAGGCCCAGGTAGACTCCACCCAGATGTCTTGACCATATTCTCAACCAGCGGTCATGCGACTTGACTGTGTCCCTCATGAGGTTGCCTCCCTAACCTAATCAAGTAGCTGCCTCACGCCAAGTTGTGAATACAGTAGGGCTTCTCGAAACAGGTTCTGTGGGTCTTTGTGGCGTAGCAGTTATTCTATGGATGTCAATAGGCACATTTTCTCGTTCCGCGGCAGGTGAGTTGTTGGCTCAGAGAGCTATTGCTATGATTTGCTTAGTCTCAGCAGTACTACTATTCGTACTCCACTACATGGGCGGGGAGTTGTGGGGCTCAAGGAACATGGCTAGACCTATGGCAGTGATTGCGGTGATTGTGGCGATTTCTGCAGTTATGAACATCAAGGGCAAGGACGTACAAGGCGAGACTAATCCACATAAAATCGCAAGGATGAGGCGCGAAGAGGAGTGATTATTCTCCGGCCAATTTATCGTCGATGAAACTGCGCATGTAGGCTGGCAGTTCTCCGTTCGCAAATATGACATCATTGACTTCTTCAAGTTTCATCAGAGAGTAATAAATCTGCATCGCAGTCATCGGAGTAGCGCTGCAACCTGTACAGCCACCCTCTAGAGATATCATAATTACGCCATCAGTTGTATCCATGACATTGACGATGCCGTCATGAGCGTCCAGTACGGCTTGGACTGGCCCCACAGAATCGAGGATGGTCTGAACGTCTACCATGTTCTCTCCGACAGTTGACTATAGGGGGTGGGCTTTCAACCAATTGCCCCTCGGAGTACACATGGGGCGGAATGCGCGGGTGTTGATGGTCGACCTATTGGTGGAGCGTGCTGCATTCGGACACGGTGGCAATCAGGAGGTTGTCAGACCGTTTGCTGCTCGTGGTGAAGTCGAGCTTCTCCTAGTCACTCCGCAAATGCAGTCATTCGAGGCTGGAACTAAGTCAGAATCGGGAGAAGTTGCCCTCAGTGAAGAAGATGTGCCACTTTGGGATGATGAGTTTCCATTCTGGCAATCCACTAGTGTGGAATTAGAAGGTCGCGAAGTCTCATTCCGCAGAATCGTTATGCCGATGCATGAAGATGATACCAGAATGTCTGATTGGTTGCAAACCATGGATGTGGATGCAGTTGTCTGCAGTGGCTCTAGGCGCAATGTCAGCATGTGGGAGGATTGGATGGGTCCAACTGCCTCTCTGGTTAGAGCATCTGCCCTATCAGGAAGGCCCACACTTGGGATCTGTTTCGGGCACCAATTGCTCTGTCACTCTTTGGGGGCAACAATTGAACGAGCCGATTCACTATCCAGTGGTATCTGGGATCTCGACCTTACAGACGAAGGAAGTTGTGATGAGTTACTTACTTCGCATGTTTTGGGCGGGGCTTGTGTGGCCGGATTGTTTACTCATCAGGACCATGTGATGACGGTTCCTGACTCCTGCGAGTTGTTGAGTAAGACTAGTCATAACGGAGTGACCGCGGTTCGAGTTCATTCAGAGGATGGGGGTGCATTGCCCGCATGGGGCCTGCAATTCCATCCCGAGGCGGCTCGGGCAAGGATTGAGCGAGCTTTCGAGTGGGGCCACATAACTGAGGAAGAGTTCTCTTCGTTCAAGGGCGAACACGATGGTGCCGGAATTCTATCCTCCTTCGCGTCTGTCGTTCTAAGTCGATGAGTGAGACTGGACGTAGTCCAGAACCACGATTTGAATTAAATACGGACCTTTGGTGCGCGTGACGCAATAGGTGATTAGATGGAGATAGCAATGATAAGTATGGGAGTAGGTGCATTCGGACTTGCCGTGGCACTATACCTATACTCTCAGATTCAGAAAATCGAGATTGAAAATGAAACAGTAGCGGACATTACAAGTCAGATTCAGAAGGGAGCTATGGCCTTCCTAAACGCTGAATACAGGTACCTAGCAATGTTCGTAGTAGTAGTTGCAGGTCTGCTGTACTATGTGAACGACTTCGAGTACCAAACACCAGCTGCATTCCTCGCGGGTGCTCTGTGCAGTGTCGCAGCCGGTTACTCCGGTATGCGTGCTGCTACTAGTGCGAATGGCAGGACTGCGATGGCGGCTTCCTCAGGAGGTCAGTCAGAGGCTCTAGAGGTCTCATACAATGGAGGCGCAGTCATGGGTCTGTCTGTTGGAGGCCTAGGACTTCTTGGAATCTCCATGATGGCTTACTGGCTAGGCACCGGCGACGAGATTCAGAACGTTGCTGGATTCGGAATGGGTGCCTCTTCCATCGCTCTATTCGCCAGAGTCGGCGGTGGGATCTACACCAAGGCAGCCGATGTTGGTGCCGACCTAGTGGGCAAGGTCGAGGCGGGAATCCCAGAGGATGACCCTCGAAACCCTGGAGTAATCGCAGACAATGTCGGAGACAATGTCGGTGATGTCGCTGGCATGGGTGCTGACATCTTCGAGTCGTTCGTTGGCTCAATCATCGCAGCAATGGTAATCGCCCAATCCGCAGAAATGGGCGCTGACTACATCACACTCCCAATTATGCTGGGCCTTGTCGGTTACGCGGCATCTATCATCGGAGTATTCAGCATGAAATTACTCAAGGGTGGCGACCCTGCTGCTGCTCTCAGGAACACCACTTTCATCGCAGCGGCTCTATTCTGGGCCGCTGGTTGGTTCGGAATCGACTACTTCAGTCTAGAAACGGGTACTGAGCCTATGATGGCAGTAATCGCTGGCTCTATTGTCGGCATACTAATCGGACTAGTTACCGAGTACTACACCGGTATCGAGGACGTCTTCGGATTCAAGGTCAAGGCGATTCCACACATCGGAAACATGTCGAAGACCGGTCCTGCCACCAACGCCATCGCTGGTCTGTCGGTGGGAATGATGTCCACCTTCCTGCCAATTCTGCTGATTGCTGCAGGAATCTTCGTTGCTAATGATGTGATGACTTCTCCAGTCGGAGCGACAGATGCTCACGGATTGTATGGTATCGCCATGGCCGCCATGGGAATGCTAGCAACCGTTGGAGTGACAATGACCGTCGATGCATACGGTCCAGTAGCAGACAATGCTGGTGGAATAGCCGAGATGGGAGAGTTGGGCTCAGAGGTCAGAGAGATTACCGACAGTCTAGACTCGATTGGCAACACTACTGCAGCCATCGGCAAGGGATTTGCAATCGGCAGTGCCGCACTAACTGCACTAGCTCTATTCGCAGCATTCGGAACTGCAGCAGAGCTCAGTGCTGAGGATCTAGCATTGACCAACCCTGAGGTTGTTATTGGACTTCTAATCGGTGGCGCTCTGCCATTCGTTGTAGCGGCCATGACAATGACTTCGGTCGGTAAGGCAGCCAATGACATGGTAGTCGAGATTCGCAGACAATTCGCAGAGATCGACGGTCTCCTAGAGGGTAGAGAAGGAGTCAAACCCGACAGTCAAAGGTGTGTTGAGATATCAACTGAAGCCGCCCTGCGCGAGATGGTAATGCCCGGCGTGGTTGCGGTTTCCGCACCAATCATCGTTGGAATGGTAATCGGCGCTGAGGCTCTAGGTGGTCTGCTTGCAGGTTCGCTTGTGGCGGGTGTTCTGATGGCCCTCTTCATGGCCAATGCTGGTGGCGCTTGGGACAACGCGAAGAAGGCTATCGAGCAGGGTCACATAGAGGGCGCTGCCAAGGGCGATGCGTCTCACGATGCAGCAGTCATCGGAGATACTATCGGCGACCCGTTCAAGGACACTAGTGGGCCTTCGTTGAACATTCTGATCAAGCTGATGTCAATTGTGGCAGTAGTAGGCGCATCGAGCGGTCTGTTCTGATTCACCTAGTTGCGTCAGTCTCATGACTGACCTGCCATACGCACACCCATGCGCGAGACTGTGGGCGTGTCGCTGACCATGCTGTTGCTAACTGCTTCGCTGTCCGGATGCACTGCTGTAACTGACGCGATAACGGGCGAGGACTCGGTTGATGTTCCCGTCTGGGAGGTCGGAGACTGGTGGCTGTACACATTCTCAACACCCGAGTATACTGACGATACTGCCCGGCTGGTTGTCTCTTCAGTAAGCGAGGAGGGTGGAACTGCCAACATGCTGGCCATATCCAGTCTGACTGAGGCACGTAGACACGCAGTCCTCAATCACAACCCGTTCCTAGGCAGAATCACTCACGATGACTTAGCTGCGTTTGAGAACGGAATAGCACAAACGGTGATGGATTTCCCTCTGGAGGAAGACAATTCATGGGGATTTACACTGTTCTCAATTGAATGGCAGGCCACTGTGAGTGATTTATCGGGAGACTACGTGACAATCAGAGCTGATTCTGATGATGGAGGGAGACTGGACTACGTCTTCGACAGAAGTGCTGCTTTCTTCTCTTCCTTCATCTGGAAGGACTCCTCTGGCATGGAGCAGATGCGTATGATGCTCGCAGACAGTGGCGATAGTCACACCGGAGATGTGTATTTCGTACGCGGGGGTGACCTATACTCAGATACATGGGAGGACACTGGTCCGGACATCGAGATTCGTGACACTTTCTTCGTCAGTGACCACCCTAATGACGGCGAGTGGGATGAGATGATCTACTTCCTTGATGCTGCGTCTGGTTCTGGCTCATCGAGTATCACACTGACTCTGAGGGACCATTTCTCTGTTTCAGCTTTGGAAAGAGTCTGGGGGCCGGGAGCCAGCGAATACGGAACTCTGGGCACCATACCCTATCCATCGGAAGAATATACTCTCACTGCGACCTTTACTGGGGATACCTATCTCAGAATCAGGATAGCTGGCGGGATTACCAGTTCTTGGACCCTATAGGTACTCCAACAGGTGGTCTGAGCCACCGACGAATACCGGCTCATCACTCCTAAGGTCAAATACCACAGGTACTGTCCTGTGTCGGGTCTCGGCGACCACTTGCTCCCTTAGGCCATCATGGTGATCGAGGTTTACTTCTGTGTAAGTGAAGCCGTGTGCATCGAGAGTTCTCTCGGCCCTAGTACAATACGGGCAGATTGTCTGAGAGAAGAATAGGAAGTCCGTGTCTGCGGACTCGAGATGCTCACGCACCTGAGACAACCGGCTCCTCCTCCTCGTCGTCGCTCCACCACGGCGTCTCACCCAAGTCACCATCGAACTCTTCCTCGTCGTCTCCGAAGCGCCCCTCGAGAACCCTATCGACCTCGTCTGGGTCAATGAACCAAAGTAGAATTACGGTGAATAGAGTCAAAGCAGCACCAATATACAGACACGTGATGTAATCGAATCTCTGAGTCATCGTACCAGTGAACAGATAGGCCATAACCGCGGAGAGATTGAACATCGACATGTAGGCTGTGAACTGAGAGCCCCCTGCCTTGGAGAATGTTAGCCTCATCGCTACTGCGATGACACATATCCATGCTACCCCGTTGATGATGGCTCGAACGCATAGATAGCCGACCATCAGGTTGGTGTTGGTCCAGTAATCGCTGATTAGGGCCAGAGTTGCGTTTGACAGGGCAAGCAGTGAGAAACCAATCATCGAGACTTCCCTAACTCCAAACCTATCTCCAAGCATTCCTCCGACAATCTGTCCGAACATCATGAAAGCGATGACTACGCCACCTACGATTGCGTTGTATTTAGTCTGGGACCACCCTGCCTCGTTGATGAAAATGTCCACCACAATCGGGTCGGTGAACAAGTACAACTCCGAGAGCAGGCACAGGAAGATCAGGACGAATGAAGAGCGAGTGGAGAATCCTTTCACAATGTTGTAAGCAGTTGTGGATGCGAGCTTGGAGGCGGGAGCAGGATTGCTGATCTCAGGGATTGATGCTCCTAGCCATTCAGCCAAGATTAACAAGGCTGAGACTAGAAGTCCCCACTTCCCAATGGACTTCATCGGAGCGGCGATGTCTCCGAATGTGAAGCCCCAGTCTCCTGTATACGTGTTCGTCAACTGGTGAATGATGGCGAATAGTCCCCATAGAAGAAGTGCGCCAATACTGAGCCATAGGACCAGGGCCGCGGGAGAAATTCTGTTTCCGTGCAGGTTGGTAGCAACCCATCGTGCTTGTGTGAACTCCTCTGGATGATCTGATTCCCAAGGTAGAACTGCTTCAGCCTCGATAGTCTCCTCTACATCTGTATGAGAGTCATCATCAACTTGCTCAGACTTCTTGCTCCACGGGAACAGGCTGTTACTCGGCCTCTCACGTAGGAAGAGAGGTACCATCATAATCAGTACCAATAAAGGCAGTTGGACCATGATTGCTGATTTAATTCCGTAAGGGACAACTAGCATTCCAAGGACGGCTCCTCCGAAGATGATTCCACCTCTCTTGGAGGCGAACATTAGTCCGTTCACAGTGGCTACTTCATCCGGCTCGAGGATATCAACAGCCAGTGCGTCTACGCTGACATCCTGTAGTGATGAGAACAGATTATGGATGAACAGAAGTATGGTCACCAGTTCGATTGAAGCTACAAGATCTGGGACAATCAGCAAGGTAGCAAGAGATATTATCATGCCAGTCTCAGCAAACAGAACCCAAGGTCGTCTAATTCCGTATTTAGGGAAAGTCACCATGTCGATGACTGGCCCCCAGATGAACTTGAATGTCCAAGGTAGATAGACGGTAGCGAATAGCAAGGCAATCTGTTCAACTTCTATTCCATTGGTTACTAGGAAGGCGACGAAGGCGACGTTAGCGAAGCCGGA
>PBWO01000058.1 GCA_002727275.1 Methanobacteriota archaeon | reverse complement strand
GGTGTTGCAGAAGCCATCGCCTCGAGTGGGATTAGGCCCTGTCCTTCGTAATATGATGGATAGACGACCAAGTCTGCTGAGCGGAACAATTCTGCTAATTCTTCGAATGGCATTCCCGATTCAAAGTGCACTGCTTCACCCACCCCTAGAGACTTGGCCAGCCGATTGAGTCTGGAGCGCAGATGACCTCTGCCGACAATCACCAAGCGGACCGAGGGAGCAGAGGCGTGAACCTTGGCAAATGCTCTGAGCAGAGAGGCGTAACCCTTCCTCGCTGCTAGCCTGCCCACAGCCAATAGAAGCCGCGAGTCGGACGAAGCCGCGTCGTATCTAGATCGAATTCCCTCATGAACAGCCATTGCATCCTCATCATCGCGGTGCAGTGGCACGAAAATACTCGTATCTACTCCCCAATGAACGACCTCACAATCCCAGTTCTCGGGCGGCGAGTAGCGCTGCATGAAATCCTGTTTGGTCGCCTCAGAATTAGCCACACAAATGCTCGACTCTCTAACTGCAGCGCGCTCGTATCCAGCATAGTGCTTAGCAGTCATTAGTATGGCCAGATCGTTTGGGTTTGCCCAGACTGCCGCTTCTTTGTTCTTCGAAGCATCGACTAGACCATCTCTCTCACCTAGCCAAGACCCATGCAGAGAAGAGACCACGGGTGCAACTGAGTTTCTGCAGTCACGGAACTGCTTGGCCGACCAAGAGATCATTGGACAGTGCAAGTGCACCACATCTACAGGATCACTAGCATGTAGTCGCTTGAGAGCTCTCAGAGCACTACGGCCGTAGGAGCGAGTGAACGCCATAGGGACTGGAAGCCACCCTACGCTGACGACTTCCACACCCTCGATGTTGGGTGGATTGCCACCTCCTCCCGAGCGAGTAATCACACTCACTCGATGACCTCTGGCAGCCAACGAGGCCGACAGATGATACACAGTAGAGCCCATTCCACCCCAACGGGGCGGATATTCGGCTGACAGCATCGCTATGTGCATGGAATCACCGTATTCGCGGCTCAGCGCCCGCATTTCAAGAGCACGACCTCGGGGCAGCAATTCGTATTGTTCAAAACGAGGACTTGGGTGGGCGCATTCGATAATATGGCCGAGAGTCTACCAGTACACGTCACCGTGGTCATCCCGACCCGTAATGAGGAGGCTGCCATCGTCGACACTATTCGCTCAGTTCCGAACGATGGTTGGTGCGACAAACTCGACTTCCTAATCATCGATGGGAACTCAACAGACCGCACCAGAGAACTGGCAGAGTCAGAGGGCGCCACAGTATACCTAGAGCCTCGCAAGGGATATGGTAGGGCGTACAAGACCGGTTTTGCAATGGCACCCGGAGAAATCATCATCACTATGGATGCGGATTGCACCTATCCTGGCGAGGAAGTTCCCGATTTGGTCCGCAAGCTGGTGAGTGAAGATTTGCAGTGGATTACCTGCGACAGGCTACGCCTAGCAGAAGAAGGAGCCATGCCCGGAGTACACGGATTTGGCAACTGGGTCCTGTCCACAACTGCCAAGATACTCTACTGGTACGGAATCCACGACTCCCAGAGCGGAATGTGGGTGTTCAGAAAGTCGATTTTCGAGGACGAGCGCGTCAGACCCAAGCACGACGGAATGCCACTTTCTCAGGAGTTCAAGATTCGCGCTCGACGCTATCTGGGCAAGCAGAAGACAGCAGAAGTCAGCGTCCCTTATCGCCCACGAGTGGGAGAGGCAGAAATCAACACATGGGGCGATGGACTGCTTAATCTCAGATTCCTATTCACCCATAGGCTGGGACTAACCAGACAGATTACCACTTGGGGCCCCAAGGACTAGTTTGATTCGACCCAATTTGCCAAATGAGGCATTACCTGTCTAGATCTGGAAATTACTCCCATATGGCCACCCGGTACATCCACTACACGTACGTTCTCCAATACAGAAGTAAGAATAGTGCAAGCTTCGAATTGATGAGAAGGAGTCTCTCTGCTTAGAGTAATTAGTATTGGATGGTGGATGGAGGCATAGTATGTTGGCGGCGTCTTGTCATAGCATAGTAGACGAACCTCACTCAGTATCTTGGGTTGTAGATCTCTCCACATCTGTTTCCTGAGTTCAGGCATAGAATCCCAAGTGCCGTCAATGTTCCAGTAATCTACGAAATCTTCTAGGAATTCTTCCGCCTCCAAACCTTCTGTGAAGAGAGTCTCTACTACCTCTCCGAATTCATTCCTCAAGTCGTCCCTGTTCGTATACTGAAGACAACCCCACACTGTAGGCTCGTGAATAGCTATTCTACGGATTTTATCGGGATGGTTTTTTGCTAGTCTCAGTGCGATGAAACCACCGTAAGAATGCCCAATGATGTCTACTTGTTCTTCCTCTGCGAGAAGAAGGGTTTCACAAGCGAGATAGTCTAGCGAAGAGTCGATTTCTCCTTCACCCATCCAGCCATCTGACATAGGATAGCATAGATAGTGGGGACAAATTACTCTCCTTCCTCTAAGTAAGGGAAACAAGTCATTCCATTGCCTTGAGTCTAGGCCAGTGCTACAAAGCACCAGCACGGGCGCTTTATCGCCTCCCTGTTCAAGGAAATGGAATCGGTGACCCTCCACGACAATACTAGACATATTTGTCCCTGCTAGTTGGGCGTAATATATCCACTTACATCAGTACTCTGAGTAATCACTCTTTGAGAGCATCTCTGACAATCGGTGCTACCTCGTTCGCATAGAGTTCTATCGAACTCATCAACTGCTCGTGTGGCATACCTCCGTTGCTGTACTTCATATTGAAGCGAGAAAGATTGAGTAATCGGGCATTACGAATAATCTTCTCAGCCACGGTCTCAGGAGATCCAACATACATCGAACCATCCGGGCCGGCAGCATACTCGAACTGCTCATATGTCACTGGAGGCCAACCTCTCTCTCGCCCGATTCTTGAGAACAATTCTCTGTAATGTGGCCACACTTGTTCCTTAGCTTCTGCATCAGTTTCGGCCACGTGTCCAGGGCTGTGGCAGGATATTGGTTGAGGTGAGTGACCAAACCTCTCTAGTGAGCGGAGGTACAATTCAGAGAATTGTGCGAACCTAGCCGGCTGCCCACCGATAATGGCGAGACACAGTGGGATTCCATAACTAGCCGCTCTGATTACGGAATCAGGACTTCCTCCGACTCCAATCCAAGTCATCAACGACCCCTTCTCAGTAGTGGGATAGGCCCTCTGACCTGTGAGTGGTGGCCTGATTGTACCTTCCCACTCTAGAGCTGACTCGTTGCGCAGCTGTGAGAAAATCTCGAGTTTCTCTGCGAACTGCAAATCATACTGCTCCATAGGGATTCCAAACAGTGGGAAGGACTCCGTAAACGAACCTCTACCGAGAATCACCTCGGCTCTTCCATTCGACAGACCGTCAATTGTAGCGAACCTCTCGTAGACACGAACCGGGTCATCTGAATTGAGGACGGTGACTGCTGAGCCAAGATGAATTCGCTCTGTCCTACTCGCTATCGCACCGAGAACCACCTCAGGGGCGGAGACAGCGAAATCATCCCGATGATGCTCGCCCACTCCAAAGAAATCCAAACCCAACTCGTCTGCAAGAACGGCCTCTTCGACTACATTTCGTAGCACTTCGTGCTGCTTCAGATATTTACCATCTGAACCCCTAGTCACGTCCCCGAAAGTATCGAGGCCTAGAAGGAAACCATTCTCGCTTTTCATGCAACTACTCTCTGGTCGGGACCCTGAACCCAACATACCACATGCCAAGCAGGCCTACAAGGATGACAGTACCAGCACCGAAACCAGGGTCCGCGCCATTCCACGTAGAAGGGTCACCTAGAACCCCATCTCCTTTGGTGGAGACGAACCAAACGAAGTAAGAGGAGACGCTAGTCATGAGTGCGATGAGCCCTACAGTGCCGTACTTGGCATGCTTGGGAATAGTCTTGCCAGTAGCGTAGTACTCGAACATGGCAGCCCCGAAGTAGCGATTTGTTAGAGTCAATCTAAACATCTTCTCGCTGGACATTGAGAATAGGAAGGCGGCTGGAACAGCCCATGATACCGTTGGCCAGCCGGGAACCCAAATGCCGATTACAGCGAATCCAAGAAACATCATTCCTAGACCAACGTACAGCTTACTCTTCGCAGGGCTACTAGCGACGCAGTACTTCTCGACTACCTCATCAATCGTCTCAAGTCGCTCCACAGTGCTTTGCGGCTGGATTCTAGAGATAAAACCGAGTATTCCGCCTCCTGCCACCCACTCCCCAATTCTCAAGCCCTACCTGCCCTCGTAGTGGTCATGAGCGACGGCTTCGTATTGCCTAGAACAGGCTCGCTCAAGCATCCGATTAGGGTCGCGGTGATGATATCAGGCGGAGGCTCGGGCCTAGCCGCTTTACTGAGATATCAGGCCACTGCGAGGACACATCAAACAGTATTGGTTCTCGCTGACAAGGCGGATGTGGGTGGCCTTCAACACGGCATCGATGTGGGAGTACCGAGTCTGGGAATTCCCTTGCCGACGGAAGTCGAAGCCAAGGAGCGACGCGTCGCTCACGAAAGACTGGTACATGCTGCGCTGGAGGAGCACGACATTGAGTTGGTAGTGCTCAGCGGCTACATGCGTATACTGACACCGTGGTTCGTGAGCCGATGGAAAGGCCGCTTGGTAAACATCCATCCTTCTTTGCTCCCGGACTTCCCGGGCGCTCATGCGCACCGGGATGTCCTCGCGGCAGGCGTGGATGTGACGGGTTGTACCGTGCATCTAGTCGACGAGGGGGTGGATACAGGACCGATTCTCGCCCAAAGACGAGTCGATGTACACGAAGGCGATGATGAGAGTGCTCTCCAAGAGCGAGTCAAGCATGTTGAGCACGCTCTTTACCCTGAAACCTTAGACAGGCTATGCTCGGGTCAGATTTCACTCTAAATCCTCAGGCTGATTGACGTTCCTGAGCATCGCCGCGTCCTCGAGCAGAATCGAGTGTGGCATTTCTGCGAATTGCAAGTGAAGAGGCCTACGATCACCTGAAACCAGCCTACTGAGGACCAACTCGGGCCGTACTAGAGCCAGCAGAGGGTGGTTCCAAACACCGTCGCTGGGC
>PBWO01000040.1 GCA_002727275.1 Methanobacteriota archaeon | reverse complement strand
CGGCCACCGGGTTAAAAGCCCGGCGCTCTACCTGACTAAGCTACAGGCCCATAGCGTATGCTGGGCCCTCCTGCGACCGTAGGTCGCTTCTAAAACATTACCATTTGACACAAGCGAGGCTACGCGGGGCAGCGAATCCCTCTAGAGGGGCAGAGGGACGGTGAAACCTTGTAGGCTCGCGCGAATAAAGGTTTTCAGATTTGAACGGTTGTTGCAGGTACATGAGCGGCGGTTCGAGGTCATCTGAACAGGGTTTCTCACGCTCCTCGAGAAGATTGTCATTCGAGGTCGAAGATGTTGGGTATTGGGATATCTTAGTCCCCCATACAGTATATCCTCCGCGCGAGGATACTAATCTTCTAGCGCGGGCCTTGAAGACAATTGGTGTAGGCCCTGGACTTGCTGTTGAGATTGGATGCGGGAGTGGGGCGATTTCTATTTTTCTCGCATCTTTAGGATGGAGAGTCGAGGCGTGTGACGTCAACCCAATTGCAGTAGCCGCTGCTCGAGGAAATGCTCAGGCAGCTGGACTTTCCGAAAAAATCTCAATCGAGGAAGGAGGTGTGGGGGAAACAGGATGGAAGTTGCCTGAGGAAACTGACTTGGTGGTTTGGAACTTGCCCTATCTAGATCCAGTTGATGATGAGATATTGGAGCCAATCGAGGATGCTTCTATGCTGGATATTCCGGGAGGATGGTCCGATGAGCTACTCAAGAAAATTCATGGTTTGAATGTCTCAGAGGATTGTATGGTAGTGATGTTACAGAGAACCGATCCACCGAGTCAAAGCAAGTCAGATTCTTGGCTCAAATCGGGTTGGGCTTGCAGAACCATTCTGTCTGAACGAATTGGTGTAGAACGATTGGAAGTCAAATGTTTTTGGAAACCAGCACGGGGCTTTGGACCGGTTGTATTGGAAGAGTGTGAATCGACAATGGATGAAGCGAAGAGTCTGGATCAAGCCCTTTGGGGCAGGGTTCTAGCGCTAAACCAAGCAACTGGACGTGGCAGAAGGGGCTCGGAATGGAAGGCTTTCGAAGGAGGTTTGGCCTGCACTTGGTTACTACCTTGCCCGGAAAATGAGATGCCGAAACTAGGTCTGCTACAGACTTCAATAGGTGCAATCCTAAGCTCGTCCTTAGGGTGTTACTGCAAATGGCCAAATGACTTGATAGATGAAAAGGGGAACAAGATGGGTGGAGTGCTTGTTGAGAGTTCCACCTCTGAGTCAGCAATTAGAGTGGGGGTTGGAATAAACCGAGATTCAGCAGTAGAAGACGGACTTGAAGTATCTGGATGGTCGAAGTATTTGCCCGAAATGGAGTTAATGGACGTCTTCGCTTTAGTTGATGCGATTCTTGCTTCTGTTTTCGAATCGAATCCCAGAATCCCATCAATCAATGAATCTGAATTGCTAGAAATTTCTTGGAAGGGGCTAGCCACTTTATTATCGCAAGGAACATGTATTCAGTCAGACGAAAAAAATCTCAGAGTCATCGGCATGGATGACGAGGGGAGACTTGAGATTGAAGTATCCGGACGAGTCGAAGTTACCGATGATGTCGGAAGTGTAGAATGGTTCATCCCGTCTTCTTGAGTCCCATCTGCTCACGAACTAATCTGATTTTTCCAGATATTGTTTGGGTTTCGATGAGTTTGGATTCATTCAAACTGCTGATGGCTTCTTCGCAATCCTCTAGGCGTACTCTGATTATTGCGAATGTGTCAGATTTATTCGACTTGTAGTCAAACATCTTCCAATCGATTCCTGATAATTGGTTTGAAAGGATAGTCTGGCAGGATTTCCTAGATTCTGTTGCTTTAGAGATTCGAATACCGATCCAGCGTCTCTTACCTCTAGCAGCCTTGCCGAGCCCGGCCATGGCCCTCGGATAGGGTCGTCGTTAATCGTCTTGGTCAAAGCCCACTGACTACGGCAACCAATCTAATTCGCCCTAGCATCTCATCACTCGCCCTAGCCCCCATTATTACTTGACAATCCGGATCTAGTACTGACACAAAGGCCTCGGTGACTTCGTTCAGATGAGATAAGGTCATGTCCGGGCCGCCCTCGACTTGAATCATGCACCCTTTGGCTCCTTCAACCTCTAAGTCTGAAAGAGGAGAATTCTGAGCCTCGTGAACAACGCTGACGGGCTTATCGGTTGTTCCTGTCCCTACTATCAGAGTAGCGTTACCTGGTCTGTTGATGATTGTACGCAAATCCATCAAATCCAGATTGATTTTTCCTACTCTGGCAAGCGTAGTTACTAGACCCTCCACTAGTTCCTCAATCCATCCAGATCCGGTTCTCCAGTCAGTTCCTCTGTATCGGGCCTGCCATGCGAGTCTTTCCATGCTTACTGTTATGCACAAGTTAGAGTTAATCTGAACTGCAGGAAGGGATGCTTCGGCTATTGAATAGCGAAGTGGTTGCTCTGCAAAGGGCAAACCTACAATCGAGATTACCACGCTGTCTGAATCCCGGGCTAGGGATGCCAACTCGGCAGTAGCCCCGGATCCCATCCCACCTCCTAGCCCTGCTAGAATAACCACTAGCTCTGCATTATCGAGCAATTGTGAAATCGAAGAGTGGCCGTCTCTGATTCGATGGGAGGCCAGTGCTGTTAGTGAGGCGGTCCCTCTGCCATCCCCTCCTGCATCAAGATGTAAACAATGAGCGGTGGCGGCTCCTGCAAAGGACTCTTCATCGGCATCTATCAACAGGAGATCAGAGAGTTCCGGACACTTGGAATGGGCCTTCTCTGCCCAGATGCAACCGATTCCACCTACGCCAGCGATTAGTATCGCACCCTCATCCACGACACGCGGTTGTTGAATGAGTCGTTAAATCTGCTCAATCATAGGTGAGATAACGTGAGTATCTTCGTCTTTCATCACGAGCCCAAGCATTGTCGGGCTCAATCTCGAGAACTTTTTCGTAATACTCGACTGCTTTCTCAAAGTCCGACAAATACCGCCCATACATGTGTCCTAGATTATTCAGCACAGGTATACAATTAGCATCTTCTTCGAGCATAGCTAGGAGGACTTCTTCTGCTTTGTCAATTTCTAGCATTTCCATTCTTTCTTCGGCCTCTTCTAGGCGGTTGAGTTGGTCCTGTGAGAGTTGGTATGAATTCCTCCATTGACGTTCAGACACGACTTGGCGCCGAGAGTGGTGGGGTTTGAGTTTTCTCAATTGGTGATTAAATTGAAATCTCGTCAGGCTTCCCTTCGGGAAGGATAGAAACTGGAACGTTAATATCCCTATTCTAGGTGGCTTGTAGCACCCCTAGAGGAATCATCATGGGAAGCATCACAGGAGACTACCGAAGGGGGCTCGTTCTAGGGGTTATTTTGGTACTTCTTGCTGGTGGCTCGCAAGCTTCTCACCTCGGCATGGGAGGCGATGCGAATGGTGACGGCGATGTTGCGATTGCAGGTTGTACTTGTCACAACGAAAACCCAGACAACTCAGTGACTGTGATTCTGGACGGATTGCCATACCGTTACGAGGCCGGGTCACAATATTCTCTAGTTATTCAACTAGTAGGCGGTCCCGACATTGATGCAACATCTAACACCGGTGGATTCTCCATGATGGTCAGTGCCGGAACACTAAGTGCATCTGAAGGATTTGAGAATCATGTACAGAATTGGGAAGGTGATGAAACTAGGCTTACACATACTAATTCGGGCTCTCAGACAGAGGATCGTACATGGGGAGTATTGTGGACGGCCCCCTCGGCGGGAGAAGGCCTAGTAACAATCTGGCTCGTGGGGAACTCAGTAAACGGAGATCAGATTCCAAGCGCCCTAGACAAGTGGAATAGACTCAGTGCGTCTGTTGACGAGGGTGCCGATGATGGAAAGACTAGAACTGTTTTCTCAGGAAATGGGGAAATCGAGCCGCCGGCTCCGGCGGAACACGGAATGGAGATTCATGACATGGGCGCTGGAATGAGGGCGCACTGGCTTGGCCTGCTAGGATTCACTTCAGTGTTCATTGTCATACTGTTCTGTGGCCTGTTCTTACGATATGGCTTCTCTAGGCACTACGTTGGAAGGAGCAATTTGCTGAGACTACGTATCAAGCACCTTAGAAGAGGTGATCAGATATGAACGAAGATGTTGTGATGACTCTTCTTAGGCAGGTCCAATCTGGCCAAATTAGTGTTGAAGACGCTCGGGACGCTTTGGAAGGAGCTGCCCTGACTCGTGAACAGTTGGAAGCTGCTGTTGACCATGGAGTCTTCAATGAACCCGCTCCCGGCACTGTAGTCAGGGCATCTATGTCGCCTCATGGAGAATCCATTCTGATTCTTCTTGTCGCCTTGTGGGGTGTTCTGTGGACTCTATTCTGGGCTGGCGCTCTGGCCTACGGTCTGATTAACAAGTGGGATCAACAACTCCTATCATTCAATCTCGGCATGGTCATGCTGACCCTAATCATCATGGGCATTGTCTACTTGAAGTACGTACTGCCCGATGTTGTCATTGTGAAGCACCGCGGTGGAAAATACATCACTCCGAATGACCCTGACAAGTGGAAGCAATACGAGGTGTGATATGGCCAGGAGATTCAAACTAAGACCCTTGCCGGGAGAGCAGTCTCCCAATTTGGAGTCCCCCAAGTTAATCGATAGGAGAGAATTCATGCGCCATTCTTTCAATACCGCTGCTGGCGTAATCACGATGGCCAGCCTTGGCGTTGTTGGCTTCGCATCTCTACTCATGGGGCAAGCCGATTCGGACGGAGGGGACTCATCAGTAAGGTTCTGGGTGCCCACAGGTACCGAGGACTCTGCTTGGTACGGAGATAGGCATCTAGAGGCCATGACATACCAATCATTCGTAGATGCTGCTGCACAGTCCTCAACGGGAATGTCCGGAGCTTCTGGCGTATGGTCTGGTCTGCCCGTGAACGTCATCTACGTCCCTCACTCTGAGAATGCTCAATCCCCTCCTGTCGAGGGAAGCCCTCGATTCCAGTTCGCTGATGGATACAATGAGAGTGGATCTTATGTCGGATCTGGTTATGAGGTAGACGAAGACTCCCAATACGAATCTCTTTCAATTCATGACAACATGATTATCGTCTTCTCCAGATGCCCCCATCTGTGCTGCATTCCTGGTTGGCAACTGGTCACGAATGACTTCACTTCTGATCAATGGGTTCCCGGAGGTGTCGACTCGGGTGGAAACAAGTTGTTCTGCATCTGTCACTCAAGCAGATTTGATCCAACTGTAATAGAGAAGAACATGAACAGAAACAGGAATAATGGACAGGATTTCAAATTCTTTGGAATAAAAAGAACGGGAGGTCCTGCACCTGTAGTGATGCCTTTGATTCCGTTCGTTGTCAATGGAGATATCATCGAGGCTCTTGATGACTTCAAGGACTGGTACACATACTGCGATTAGTGATAATATGATTCAATTCTGGTTCCTTTGGCTGTTCATCGCGATAGTGGTCGTATTGGTAGCCTTCACTCTGCGAAAGGAGAGGGACGATATGCCTCGCACCGACATTCTGAGAGCAGTAGAGACAAATGCTGGAAGTATGGGTCTAGCTGAGAAGACATTCCTCTGGGCTTTCTCTTGGCTTGATACAAGATTCAGGCTACAGGATTACTGGGGTATGAGCAAGGATGCCTATCACCACATGCACAGGCAAATGCCTCTGACTCATGCTGAGAAGTACAAACTCAGAATCATCTGGTACTGGTATCCTCTGTACTGTTTGGGAGGAATTTCATTCCTAGCCTTCGTCATACTAGTAATCACTGGCACTGTTCTTGGACTCTACTATGTCCCGGGAGGAGAGGGCACACCTTCTCCTGCTTACCTCAGCATGGAATTCATCATGACCGAGTTACCTTTCGGCTACATCATCAGGTCGATTCACCATTGGACGACTCACTTCATGGTCGCAGCGGTGTTCCTCCATATGTGCAGAGTTTACTTTACTGGCGCATACAGGAATCCTCGTGAGCTCAATTGGCTCATTGGAGTCGCCTTGATGTTCTTCACCATATTCTTCGGATTCTCTGGCTATATCCTGCCGTGGGATAGTCTGGCTTTCGGGGCCGCTACTATCGGAATTAGCATGGCTAGTTCGACGCCCCTAATTGGAGGTTGGATGGCTAAGGCTTTGTTCGCTGGGACCACATTGAGTGGGCAGACAGTCACTCGAATGTATTTCCTGCATGTATTCATTCTACCAGTCCTAGTTACAGGGCTGATTCTTGCACATCTATTCATCGTATGGGTGCAGGGAATAGCGGAGCCACATTGAGGAGGTGATTGAATGGGGATGTTGGACAGATTCGGCAAGATTGCTGATACCTACATGAGTGAGAAGGATCGCTTGCTAGAAGCCGATTCAGAGAGAAGAAGGGTTTTCGTCGGCCATTCTGTTTGGCCGACCGAAATTATTCGGGACAGTATAATTCTAGCTGCGATGGTGGCTGTGATTACATTCTACTCTTGGATTATCCCACCTCCGCTTCACAGTGCTGCTGACCCGTTTGCTCAGGCAGGCTTCGTGTTCCCTGACTGGTATGTCCTGTTCTCATACGGGTATCTTCGATGGGGCGAGTACCTTCCCCAATACATCATTCCAGCCGGGCCTATCGGCGAGTTTTTCGGATCACCCGTGATTGCATGGAATGCGGGCTGGTGGGGAGCGGCGCTGACTGGTATTCCAGTAGGAATTCTAGCTCTCCCTCCGTTCATCATTGGAAGAAGAGAGAAGAGAGGTGTTGAAGATCCTTGGTTTGCTACTGCGGGAGCAATTTACCTCGCTCACGTTTGGTTCATCTCAGTATTCTCCATCAATATCTTCCTAGAATTATACTCTAAGGATTTGACCAACTACTGCTGGTCCGATTCACATAACGATTTGTTCTGTGGAAGACAGGCCCCTTGGACGGCTGAATTATTCAATGCCATACCTTGGATATTGACTGGGATTTTCTTATTCGCGTTAATTTACTTCGGAGTCAGATGGTTTGCACTCAAATCTATGGGAGCCCGGGTAAATCCAGGATTAGGTAGGCAGATTGCTATCGGCTCGTTAGTCGCTACGGTACTGATTTCAGTAGTCACATGGCCAGTTTATGACGGAGGATTCTGGGATTATGGAGGATTGGGGGCAATGGATGAGATTGAAGATTTGGATGCCCTAAGGGTGCAGCCTTCAGATACTCTAGTCCATGAGGGTGAAGGGAATGTTTGGGCTGAGTGGGAAGATGACTGTTTGCCCTATTCTGAAACTCAGAGTCTTGCAGTCTGGGATGGTTTTGACTTTGAGCATGAAGATGTAACCGATTGGTGCGTTATTGCTGCAATTCATTGGTCTGAATGGGGTATTTACCAACCTACAAGAAAGGTCGTTCTAGACTTCGCTGGAGACAATGGGCACGCTGACATAGACACAGGTCGTAACGCAGGAGGGATGGACATTACTTACAATGGAAGCTCCGATGGTTCTGACATCATTGTATCGGAAAGTCGTTCCTTCGAGGTTGAGGATCTGGGAGTCTCAAGTGTTCCTGCAGACATTGGTTGTACATTTAGAACGACTGTTCGCAATGCAGGAACTCACTCGGCAGAAGTAACAATTCATGATGCGGCTGGAAATCTACTATGGCAGAATGCAGGAGGCACGTGTGAAAGTACTACGATATATCTCGATTCAGGCAGTACTTACACAGTAGCATTCACTGCCACCTCCGTTGGCGTAAATGAATCAGTTTCTATGATTGCTGGGTTCTCCGCTGTTTCATACCAGCCCTTACTACTAGCGGATGATGGTACGGCACTAGTCAGATCAGATTCCTCATTTAGTCTGGATGAACTGTCTGCACTATCTCTAGAAAATCCGACTTACAAGAAGAATCCAAAGAGTCTGGATGCCAAACTAATCTACAGTCTATTCGTCCCTTGTCTAGGAGTTGGTGCGATTGTTTTCATGGTCATGCGAAGTATGGCTAGAGGATACGAGTGGGAGATGAACAAGTGCTACGGCTGCGACTTGTGCGATGATGCGTGTCCTGTCAGACTGTTCAACGCTGGAGACAAACTCAACATCATTTACAACACATGGAACAACGAGGACGATGGAGTTCCACTGTACTCTTGTCTGACTTGTACAGCCTGTACGAATGCTTGCCCGCAGTTGGTTGACTACGATTCCTATGTCGACATCAGAAGGAATCTGATTGTCGGAGGGCCACCTGCAACTGAGATTCCTCACACACTACTACAGGCTGTTCTTGCTGCTGAGGCCGAGGAAGAGGCTGACGAGGCCTTTGTCTCGGTCGAGGATTATCCAATTGACTCCAATGTCGGGTACTACCCGGGCTGCGTTGACTACATTGACCAAGAGATGATTTTCAGCCACGTCAACGAGGGAGAGATGGACCTAGGCGAGACTACGACAGCTGCCTTCACCATCTTTGAGGAGATGGGCGATGATGTCACTTACCTCGGTCGCGACTTCCTGAAGTGCTGCGGTCACGACCAGAAGTGGCAGGGCCTCTCCGAAGTCTTCGAGAAACTCAAGATTTACAATCAAAAGAAGTTGGGTGAGAGTGGCATAGACACTTTAGTTACCTCATGTGCAGAGTGCTTCAGGACGTTTGCTCTTGATTACGAACTCGAAGGAATGAAGATTATGCATACTACAGAGTACCTCGTTGAGAACGGTTTTGACATGGAACTAACCGTGGATGATGATGTAACTGTTACCTATCACGACCCATGCAGACTCGGCAGGCAGATGGACCTGTATGACAAGCCTCGAGATCTTGTTCAGTCTGTAGAAGGGGTGAACCTAGTTGAGATGGAGCACCATGGAGAGGATGCTCTATGCTGTGGAGTATCTAGTATGATGTCGTGCAATGAAAACAGTCGGGCCCTAAGGCTGCAGCGCTTCGATGAAGTGAATGCCACCGGAGCAGATGTGATGCTGACTACTTGCCCCAAGTGTGTAGCTCACTTTGAATGCCTGAAGTTTGAAGGCGATCCAAGGCACGACTTTGAGATACTCGATGTTGTCAGCTTCCTCGCTAGGCAGATAGAGAGCAAGCAGTGAGGTTTTGATCCTATATTGCTGGAAAGCATACATTGAGAATGTGTAGCCCGAGTTGACAACCATGACTGAGATCCCCGATCTTCTCGCAAGGCGCACTGCTGAGCAGAAGAGGATCAGGATGCTACTCGACTCAATGCGTGCCGAGGAGGAAGCCAAACTCAAAGGCGGAGAGGACGCTGTAGCATGGGTCAAGGAAGAGTTGTGTATTGGATGCGACCAGTGCACAATTGTCTGTGATGATGATGCGATTGAATTGTATGATACTCCCCTGGCCAGCCCAATTATGGACGTAGATGTGAACAGGAAGGCTAGAATTCTGCGCGATGAATGCACTGGGTGCAGGTTGTGTGCACTGGGGTGCCCAACTGATGCAATAATCATGATTGACAGGTAGTTGATTAGATGAAGGAAGAAGACCCAGTTAGATTCGGTGCCGAGTTCGGACCAAAGAGAACCAAAGGTTCAACGGGAGTATCTCTGTCTACATTCAAGACGTTGGTCTGGGTATCCAATCTAGGAGGCCTGCTTCTATTCGTTATTGGCTTGGAATTGATGACTGTTCAGCAACGATTCTACCTCGGACTGGGATGTATTGTAGCCGGCATTATCATTGCACTATTTCCCTCAAACTACGAGATAGTCGGAATGGATGGTTTTGAACTTGTAGAAGGAGAAGATGATGATTGATCCTGAACAAATGAATGGGACAAAATTTGAGAAATTGGTCTGGGAACAATTACTCAATATCCCGTCTGGTAAGACTATGACTTACAAGCAGATTGCTGAAGCCATAGGGCACCCTAGATCATTTAGGGCTGTTGCAAATGCATGTGGAGCTAACCCTCTGCCGATAACAGTCCCCTGTCATCGTGCGGTGAGGTCAGATGGAACTCTAGGTGGCTACAGTGGTCAAGGAGGAGTTGAGGCAAAGGCCAGACTGCTTAGAGAAGAAGGTGCTCTCTAGGATGGCCAGTGACTTACATCTTCTAGTAAATCCATAATCGGCTTTGTTCGTCGGTTTCTTGGTTCATCCGTCAGGTGAATAGAGTGGAATAGCCTGATTCCAATGGCCATATCGGGTTGGTCGAGCAGCATTGGGGCTAATTTGCCATATTCGGAAGACCATTCCATTGCATGTGGAGTCAATTCCTCAATCAGAGAAGTGACTAAGTCAGGAGTGGTGGCAGTTCCTGCCGGTAGTTTTGGTCGTTTTACTATGGATTCGGGTAGTTTTGTCAAAGAAGATGCCTCACGCAGAGCCAGTTTCTCTGTTGAATTGGAGATTAACATACTAGTCGGTAGGCAATTGCTAGCTTCGACATGTTCCTTGCCTAGGAATGGTACTCTGACTTCTAGGCCTTGCGCCATGCCGTGTCTATCGGCTAATCTTAGTTGGAAATTCGACAATTGGCCCCTCTCCAATTCAAAGTCAAGAGTCTCATGCAGATTATTGAAATGATGGATTGGGTGAACGTTTTCGTCTAGCCATGGCATCCCCTCTCCTGTGCTCAGGCAGGATGGTTCAAGATTGTACATAGATAATCGATTAGTTACAAGATCGGAGTGTCCTGCCAAGTCCTTGTATCTGAAGTAGCCTCCATGTAACTCATCTGCACCCTGTCCGCACAACGCGACCTTGACCTTGCTGGACATCTGTTGAAAAAGCGGCTGCCAGAAGAGAACCGTGATGTCCAAATCCTCGCCGTCATGAACGAAACGAGGTAGACGATTCCAGAATGCGTTCTCTCCGATAATTTCAGTATGATGAGTCATGTCCAAATGGCCATCGACTAATTCAGCGGCTACTAAGTCAGGGTTATCCTCACTACTGGCAACTGTCCAGCACTCAGGCACCCTGTCGCCTGATTTGAGTGCGGAATCTTTTGCAAGGGCAGCAATTAGGCTGGAATCTAGGCCTCCAGATAGTACAACTCCAATTGGTACATCAGATAACATTCTAGAGTCGATCGAGTGGCTGAGGCTTGAAAGCAGATATTTTGGACCTGAAATCTGATCCCAATCAGCGGTTTTCCGTGAATGTTTGTAATACCGCTGTACGGACTTCATTCTGGCACGCCCCTCAGTATCCAAAGCCCAAATCTCGATCGTACCTGGTGCAACTTGAGTCACTCCCGAAAACAAAGTTGTCATGTCAAGCGGATACTCGTAAGCTAGCCTAACAGCCAAAGCATCGATATCAGGGGTTGCAGTGAATTCCGGATGAGCCTGCAATGCCTTCACCTCGGAAGCAAAAATCAGTGTCCCATCAGGAAGTAGGGAGCGAACTAATGGTTTGACACCCAACGGATCTCTGCATAGTAGGAGTTCTTGTTTACCGTGATCCCAAAGAGCGAATCCCCAGATTCCATCTAATCTGGAAACCCAATTGGCATGGTTAGGTTTGGAATCGGGAGAAGTGGAATTGTGTAGTGCCAGAATAATCTCGCTATCTCCCGAGGTTCTCCATGGATAGGACGTTAGTTCTCTCCTAAGTTCAGCATAGTTGTATATCTCACCATTCTGAATGAGTACTGAACCATGGTCCGAATGGATGGGTTGAGATGAGCCGTCTATATCGACGATTGAAAGTCGGGAGTGTCCGAGGGCTACAGAACCATTTCTTACTTCGTCATCGAACCCTCCGCTTCCATCAGGCCCCCTGTGACCTAGGCAATAGGCCATTGAGGATGCAATGGTGGCATCCGCATTGCCAAGGATTCCGGTAATACCGCACACGGCCTATGGACCTTAATGGGGTACATCATTTTGGCGTTCAGAAGTAAATGAAGAAGATAGCAAAAGAAACCAGTGAGGCCACGGTCCAGACAAGCACATATCCAGACTGTGATACCGAGGATTCCACGATTCCACCAGTAGATTCATCGTCGGCCATCATGCTTTCCAATAGAAGTCGGATTGTAAAGATGACGGGTTCCCACGCTCACAGGAAGGGCAGCAGTAGCATCAGACCAGCCAGTGGGAATAGAATCATAGTGGCGTTATCATCAATATCCTTGGTCTTGGGCAACTCTCCCAATACTGTCAATGGGGCGAGAAGAATTGCTGCCATGATATCGGTTCCAAGCCAGAAGTGGCAACCCAACCAGACAGCATAAGAAACTACAAGTCCGACATAAATGGCTAGTTTGAGATCCTGTTTGATCCTCTTTATCTCACCCATTATAGGGTCAACCAAAGTAAGCCCTACAATGAGCGGTATGCCATAGACTCCTGCTTCCAAGCCCTCTCCTTCACCCGGGGCAAGCAATAGGGCCAGTGAGACTGCCAATCCACCCCATGCCAGAGCTGATATCTGATCAGCCTCATACTCTCTTTGTCCAAAGATTACAATCCCTAGTCTTATTCTAATTAGCTCTGCAAACAGTATCAACATACATACGGCACTGACCAGTTGTTTATCATCCAATGAAACTATGTCGGCGAAATCTTGACCATAGAGATAGAAGACAAATGGAATCGCGGTCATCGACACATGGGTGAAGCGCCTGAAGGCATGACCTCCGAATCCACCTACTGAATGATCGACATGGTCTGCTAACACATGAGAGTCGTCTGACAAGGCTCATCCCTCTGATTGGTTAAGTGATTCCACGGCTTCTTGGAGTGTTATATTTCCGGTCTCTAAGAGGTGAATAATCCGATTTAGTTCTGGATGACTGAGAAGTCTGAAATCCCACGCTGAAATCAGCCGTTCTCTGGCCCTCAATCCACTTTTTTGCCCGGGCAGACATTTCTCAATATCCTCTATCATCGCTTCAATTCCTGAACCATCATGAGAGCATACCAAGTGGATAGGGGGTGGATTCTCATCCATAGAAAGTGATGATTGGATAGTTTCAGCGGCCTGCTGGGAGCCTTTCATGTCCGACTTATTCACGGCGATTATGTCCGCTAATTCGATTATACCGGCTTTCTCTGCTTGTATGATATCACCTCTATCCGGGCCATCGACGAGAAGTATTCTGTCTGCAAATGCAGCGATTCGATAGTCTGACTGACCTGAGCCGACGGTTTCGATAACTATCCTATCCCAACCACATGCAGCTAGACAGTCGATCATCGTGGAGATGTATGTAGACAGTCCTCCGGGATGGTTTCTTGTTGCTAGAGAACGGACGAAAACCAAGTCCCCAGAGTCTGCTAGTGGCATTCTCATCCTGTCGCCCAGCAAGGCCCCTCCGCTGTTCGGTGAAGAAGGATCTACTGCTAGAACTGCGACTTTTTCACCTCTGCTAGACCAGTAGTTCACAAAATTGCCAATTAGTGATGATTTTCCTACTCCAGGAGGTCCCGTTACACCCAGTGTCCACGAGTCTTGTATAGGGACGTTGATATCTTCCCCAGACTCAATCAAAGAGAGTAATCGAGAAAGATCTCTGCGACTACCTTCTAAGGCCGAGAGTAGTATCTCCTCTTTCTTCACTCCCATCGCCATTCCGAATTCTCCCCGATGCCGACAGGCTCTCCGGACTTTTTCCTAAATGTCACTTCTTCGAGGAAGTCTAGAATCTCCAATGTTTTGGTGCCCGGCCCGAATATCGCCCTGACTCCCAAATCGTGTAGCGAACTTCGATCGGATGCGGGTATTATGCCTCCTGCAAAAACCACTATTTCGCCCAAATCCTCATCCACTAGTCCCTCACAGATTGCTGGAATCAGAACATCGTGAGCACCTGAAAGAGTGGAGAGACCCAATGCAGCAGCATCCTCATCCATGGTGGCACGGACGATTTCATCTGGAGTTTTTCTTAACCCAGTGTATACTACCTCGTGACCCCCATCTCTAAGTGCCCTAGCGATTACTTTGGCACCTCTATCATGGCCGTCGAGCCCCGGCTTGGCGATTATGACCTTCATTTCGACAATGCTGGCAGGCAGGCGTGAGCCTTCAAGCAACCGATTGGGCAATTGTGGCTACATTCCCGAAGGGAATGCTCATTGGCGGGGTTCTGCTGACTTGAGCGTTTATGAGCGTAAATGATGACCGGGTCGAGGATTTGCGCCGCAGGAAGTCTCAGGCAGCCGGAGGGGGAGGTCAGGCCAGAGTCACAGCTCAGCATGCGAAAGGAAAGATGACTGCTCGAGAGAGGATTGAGTCACTACTAGACAGTGATTCGTTCATGGAAGTCGATACATTAGTTGAACATCGATGCAGAGACTTTGAGATGGACAGGAACGTGATCCCCGGTGATGGAGTAGTATGCGGACACGGCACGATTGATGGAAGGATTGTCTATTGCTTCGCTCAGGACTTCACCGTCTATGGTGGCTCTCTAGGCGAGATGCACGGCCTGAAGATATGCAAGATACTCGATATGGCGCTCAAAACGGGAGCCCCCGTAATTGGCCTGAATGACAGTGGAGGTGCAAGGATACAGGAAGGTGTTGCTAGCCTTGGATCATACGCAGAGATTTTCTTTCGCAATGTTAGAGCCAGTGGAGTCATTCCTCAGATTTCGGTCATTATGGGGCCGTGTGCGGGAGGTGCAGTGTATTCTCCCGCAATTACGGACTTCGTTGTAATGGTCGATAAGACCGCTCACATGTTTATCACAGGTCCAGAAGTCATCAAGACAGTAACAAATGAGGAGGTGTCTTTCGAAGATCTTGGAGGGGCCTCTACTCATGCCACTAAATCTGGAGTCACGCATTTCACTGCCCAAGACGATGATGATGCGCTTTCGATTGTGCGCGAATTAGTCGGATACATGCCCTCGAACAATCTCGAGAAGCCTCCGGTTTCCGGGACCTCGGACCCCCTCGACAGAGTCTGTGAGAGTCTGGATGTGCTCGTGCCTGTTGACCCTAGTCAACCGTATGACATCACCATGGCAATTGAGGAAGTGCTTGACGATGGTGCTTTCCTTGAGGTTCAAGCCGGTTATGCTGGAAACATAGTTGTAGGATTTGGAAGACTTGGTGGGCACACAATCGGTGTAGTCGGAAACCAGCCGAGTGTGCTTGCTGGATGCCTAGATATTGATGCCTCAATCAAGGGTGCGCGCTTTGTCAGATTCTGTGATGCATTCAACATCCCTCTACTGACCTTTGTTGATGTTCCTGGCTTCCTTCCAGGGGCGAGTCAGGAATGGGGTGGGATAATCAGGCATGGTGCAAAACTTCTGTATGCATATGCCGAGGCTACCGTCCCTAAGTTGACGGTGATAACTAGGAAGGCGTACGGAGGGGCTTACGATGTTATGTCGTCTAAGCACATCAGAGGCGACTACAATATCGCTTGGCCGACAGCCCAATTAGCAGTCATGGGGGCTGAAGGAGCGGTCCAGATTATCCATCGTAAGAGGATTTCAACTTCTGGAAACCCTGAGCAGGAGAGAGATAGACTGGTGGACGATTACGAAGAGACATTTGCTAATCCATACAGGGCTGCTGCTCTAGGATATCTCGATGATGTCATCCAGCCTAGCCAGAGTAGAGAAGTCTTGACCCGCGCACTAGGGGCTTTACTTGACAAAGAAGAGATACGGCCTGCTCGTAAGCATGGAAATATTCCACTGTGAGGGACTGACATGGCTAAAGATGCACAAAAGGACTCGAGATTGAGGGTGGCCGCCATTGTCGCTGTTCTGCATGAAATGTCCGAGGGTGAGTCATTATCTCCTTCCGGACAACGTGGCGCTGGTCGTGCTTGGTCAAAGGATCACAGGAGAGTTCTGATTGGTAGGAGAAATCTGTTCCGAGCGCGCACGCGTAGGAGTACAACGAGGTAATTCTATGGCGATCAAGAGGAAGGTAACCGTGGACGGGGAATCTTTCGAAGTTGAATTAGAGAAAATTGAAGATGCTTGGAAAGTCAGCATCGATGGTTCCCAATTCGAAGTCCAAGTAGGGCAAGAAAGGGGTTCTCCCAAGAGGGAGAGCAGGTCTAGAAATAGTTCCTCTAGATCCGGAAATATTTCTTCACCAATCCCGGGCAAGGTCGTCTCAATTCACGTCTCCGTCGGTGACCAAGTTGAGGAGGGGGCTGTTCTGTTGATTCTAGAGGCAATGAAGATGCAGAACGAAGTTCAAGCTCCTATCTCAGGAACGGTAGCAGAGTTGAACTGTGAAACCGGAGACAGTATAGAAGCCAACTCGCCTCTTGTTGTAATCATGCCTGAAGGGTAGTAGAGTGGATTCATAGGGTTCAATAGAAGAGAGTGCTAGGGTCGTTCGTGGCGAGTTGTGACTACTCAGGATGCAAGGCCGATGGTGCCCTCATCAGCAGACTGTCTCCCGAAGGATTCCTAGTGGCTACCGGCAGCAAAGCATACTCCTTCCGAGAAGCATATCGTAGATTCCATTATTGTGAAGCGCATCATGACGAACTGATGACCTCGGTATGGAATCGAGTTCGGGAGTCAGAAGATAAGGGAGACGACCACATAGCTCCAACTTCAGTGTAATGCGGTAGTTTCATTGAACTGTCACCTCATGTCACTCCATGACTTGCTATGTCAGCCATCTTGAATGCTCAGTGACTGGAAAGAAGTACAAAGCTGGAGAAGTCCACACTTTTTCCGAAGTTGGAAAGCCGTTAATCGTCAGGTACGATCTAGAACGTCTCGGATCGGAAGTAAGTAGAAAAGATATCGAGAATTCTACTGAACCTGGTTTCTGGAGATACTCTCCCTTGTTACCAGTGTCTCATGAAAGTAACAGAGTTTCTCTCGGGGAGGTAATTACTCCTCTGATTCGGCTTGATTCCTCGGCGGAATATCTTGGCGTTGGTTCAGGCTCAATCATTGTCAAAGACGAGTCAAGGCTCCCAACTGGATCTTTCAAGGCAAGGGGCTTAGGGCTAGCAGTCTCTATGGCAAAGGAGCTCGGGCTGAAACATCTGGCGATACCTACCAATGGAAATGCAGGTTCGGCCCTAGCAGCCTATGCGAGTCGTGCTGGCTTGTCAACAACAGTACTATGCCCCGACAATACTCCGGAAATAAACACTCAGGAGACTCTGGCTCAGGGGGGAGACACATACCTCGTTAATGGGCTAATAGGAGAATGTGGCCACATTATAGCAGATGGAATCGAAGAAGTTGGGTGGTTCCCAGTCTCCACACTCAAGGAGCCTTATCGAATCGAGGGTAAGAAAACAATGGGAATTGAACTTGCTGAACAGATGGGATGGAAATTACCTGAATTGATCTTCTATCCAACTGGAGGTGGAACTGGATTGATTGGGATGTGGAAGGCTTTTGCAGAATTAACAGAGCTGGGATGGATTGATTGCCCTATGCCTCGAATGATTGCTGTGCAATCGGATGGATGCGCCCCCATGGTCAAGGCATGGGAGGAAGGGGCAGAATATGCAGAATTCTGGGAGAATGCCGAGACCGAAGCTTCCGGAATACGAGTACCTTCTGCCTTGGGAGATTTTCTCATCCTCAAAGCAGTACGTGAATCTGGAGGATTCGCGATCTCTGTCAGTGATGATGATATTCTCGCAACTGCTGCTGAGATTGGACACAGAGATGGTTTTCTGATGTGTCCAGAAGGAGCGGCTACCGCCGCCGCCTATATGTCGGCCGTAAACTCAGGCCTAATCACTGGGGATGAAACAGCGATTCTATTCAATACTGCAACTGGACTCAAGTACCCTATGCCAGAAGTGACTTCTAGAGTCGACAAGAACGAAGATATTGATTTCGGGAAATTCTTCTAGATTAATCCCAGTGCGTCCTCAATTCGATTCAACTCAGGGCCAGTGGACCCTGCGCCTACGAGCGCATGGGTGTCGCTGGCCGCGCAGCCGGCCCCTACAAAGGGTGAACCAAAAGTTACAGTTCCTACCATCACCGGGACTTTCATCGCAGATTCAATAGCCTCGGCTTCCTCCCTAGTAATGTCAGGATGAGCCAATACTCCGTTGCCATTTGCGACTAGCATGCTTCCAACGGTATCATGTCCAGCGACCTTGGAATGAATCGCATCGACCCCAAGAACTTCAGATATCATTTTCACGCCTTCTTGTGGTACCACAGGGCTGACTACAGCACCGTGAGCATTGCACTCGATGAGGTTTCCAGCGGCGTTGACTCCACTCTCCAATACGACGACATCGCAAAAGCTTGTGAGTTCATCAAGGTCTTCTTCTGTAGCGATATCTGCAACTGCGATTCCTTTGTCATTGCCGCTCAGTAGGCTACCAAGGAGAGATGAGCCGCCTACTAAGAACGGGTGCATTTCCATCTCAAAGGATTGAGTCAGCATCTCGATCGATGCATCATTCAGAGAACGTGGATAGAACAGAACATCATCAACAACTGAGAGATAAACTCCAACTTGGGTATGTCCCAGTATATCTCCAGTGCTGATCGCCATATCTCACCCGGTGGTCATGGCTATTGATTTTCAAATTTCGCGGGGTGAAGGAGAGTGGCACAGCGACGAACTTTCCCGTGGGCTTTCGCGCCACAGTACAGGAAACGACGCAGGAGGGCTT
>PBWO01000039.1 GCA_002727275.1 Methanobacteriota archaeon | reverse complement strand
TTTTCACTCTGATAGATCTGGAAATTTTGATATTTGGATGATGGAAATACCATCAATGAGTAGCGAATGAGTCACATTGAAGTTTGGGAACCCTATCCGGATTCATGACACAGTGGGAGTATAGGATTGTAGAAAATTCAGATGCAGCGTATACCCAGATTTCTGAAATGTTGAATGATTTAGGAAGTCAGGGTTGGGAATTAGTTTCAGTGAGAGGCAAAAAGCCAGGAAAACTCAAGGTGTTCTACTTCAAGAGACCCCTTTGAAACCCCATTGACTCATCACCGAGTCATAGGGTACCCTATGAATTGTTTTTCTCGAACGAATCTGCTGCTTCTGAAATTACCCCTAGTAATCTATGGATTTCGTCATCCTTAGGCAATCCTCTAAGAATCACTCTAGTTAGTGTCTCTTCGATACCTTTTCTTCTGTGCTCTTTAGCTGGTATATTCTCGGTTAACCGAGTAATTTCCTGCCTTAGTCTAATTCTGAGTTCTGGCTCTAATAACCTCTCCTCAGCACCGAATGGAATTCTTCTATCAGAAGAAATGAACCACGAATAGCAGATTACTGTAACAGCGTGACTTAGGTTGAGTATTGGATATCCTTCCCATGTTGGAATCGTTACTAATAGATCGCACATAGAGAGTTCTTCATTGAGTAGTCCCTTTCCTTCAGGGCCGAAAACTAGAGCAACTCTACCTTCTGCATGAGATAGTCTCGAAGGAAGCTCATCTGGGAGTAGGAAATGCCTCATCACCGTCTTATCACCATCCTCTCTTTTACCGGATGTTCCTACTACAATAGAGCAGTCAGAAATGGCATCTTGGAATGATTCGAAACACTGGGATTTTTCAAGTACTGTTTGGGCATTCTTAGCCCTGTTTCTTGTCTCTTCAGACCAATCTGGAGTACGCCCAACTATACGTAGGTCAGTGAAACCGAAGTTGAGCATCGAGCGCGCGACGGCACCTATGTTGCCATCAGTCTGAGGATTGACCAGAACTACACAGACGTCTTTGTTGAATGCGGGTAGGCGCTCGTGCCTGTGGTCACCCATGCTGTTCGCAAGGAGTCATCCATCAAGAGCGTGCTCAATCAGTACGACGTTGTTTGTAGCGAGTGATGTAACCGGCAATCCAGTTTCTCATCCTCTTATTGTCGACATCAGTATATTCACTGACTAGATGCTTGTTAGTATCAAAATCGTCTGTAAACTGATCAGGATATACTTCTAGAAGCCTAATCGCTCTAATCTTGATGAATGAGGGTCTAATGTTGCCCATTCTCAGGCCTCCAACAACTTGACTTCGATCGGAAATCCTTCTTCCCTAGTGCATATGACCTTGATTTTCCTAGGAGGATGTTGCATACCGCGAGCCCAGATAACGTGGTTAACCTTCTCATCTATCCACAGGTCCTCCTCCTCTGACATCTTCATGTGTTGAGCCACATGATTACGAATTTCGGTCATTGCGCGGTTAGCACGCCGAGTTCTGGGTACGTTCCAAGCAGCACGCAAAGGGATTGTCATCTCTTTTACCTCAGCCATCAAATCACCTCTGTAGTTTTGAGCGGCGCCACATGTGCCTCTTAGGATGGGTGTTTACCTTTCGATTAGTTCGCAACATGACCCAGACTGGGACTCTACGATTCTGCTTGGTCACCTTTTGGAGTCTCTGCTTCTTTGCGAATGGTTTGTTCCTTGCCATCACATTCACCTCAGTAATTCGAGAGTCCAGGATATCTCTCTTCGGCCTGTGGTCTGACTGCATGGGCGACCTCGTCAAGCAGGCTCTGGCCATCACTGGTCAGCACCTTACCTAGATTTACAGTGCCAGCAGGATTGTGCTTGCTGGTTATTAGTCCACAAGCAGTCAGCTGCTGCATGATTGTCCTAGCAACATTCCTAGAGCCAGCAACGGCGCGATTCTGTTTCACACCTCTGTCCTTAGGTCCACCAAAGTGTTGAGACATGTGGTTTACACCGATTGGCCCAAGCATGCCGACCTTTCGAAGAATGGCCGCGGATCTAACTTGCCACCAATCTGCCTGAACGGGAGGTCTTTCACGGTGGGTTCCAGTTTTGGCGTAATCTGCCCAGTCTGGAGCAGTGATGTCGCTTATCTCGCTCAAGCGGCTTGCCAGCTCACCAATGAGTAGGTCGGCCGGGACATCGTGGATTGTAGTCATAGGCTCACAGCGCGGTCCGGCCGTCCTAGAGTCCATATTTAATCGTGATGACTCTGTTTGCCACTACGTGGCATACGCAACTGGCAGCATCTCACAAGTATTCAAATCCCCCTGTTAGCACGAATGGACATGCGCAAGTCGATGTCGCGTAACCCGAACATGCTCAGAACCATGATTGGTACTGGGCTAACTCTTGTTCTGGTCCTAGCCTATGCAGTGTACTCAAACACTGTAGACACTGAGTACTATGGATACGCGACAACAAATACAGAAATCGAATTAGATTTGCAGGAGAATGAAGAAGGTAAGGCCGACTGGTTCGTGACTACTCAATCAGGCATCACCTGGTTGAATCTCTCTTTCAATGGGCTGCAAGACGGAATGACTGTCAGGATTGATGCCTCAGGTACAGAGTGGTATTACTCACCTCTATTGGGCTCACCTGATGCTGACAATTTCAATTGTGGCGAACAAACGACCGAGGTCTCGGAAACATGCGAGTATTCTAGTTTACACGAAAGCGAAGTTGAATCGGATTCTCACCAGATGAGAGGTATTGTCTCACTCAAGTTGCCCATTGACGGATTAGGATATCTGCAAAGTGAAGATCAGACTTCTGCAGAACTCGCTGCTTTGGAACTAATGAGTGATGAGAACAAAACTGTCACTTGGAGGATTACCGTCCTGCAGGATGGTTCTACTGTCGACTCTACAGGAATTGAATCTACGATGAATATTGTAACTCATGATTTGATTTCCGTAGAAGCATTTGAACTAGATCCTATCCAAGAATCTGTTTACAGTTTTGCCACGTTGGTGGGCTGCTTCGCATTCCTGTTGTTCCTGCCATTACTAGTATACTTCTCTGCGAAGAGGAAGCATGCAATCGATGAACAGAAAAGAAAAGATGCCCCAGAGCCAGAACAATAGTTACTCTTCCTCGATTATCCCTAGTGATGGTTTGGTTACAGGAAGGGAATGGCTTGGATCGTACAAAGCGGACGTATCCCATTGACCACTGATTGGTGAAGTCCTCATGACAACTAGTCCGAGTGATATCATATTGGTGATTGAGGCCTCGACTCTCTCTTCGACGGGTGCTATCCGCTCATGAAAAGTCGAGTCCATTAGATGGTTAATCTGGCCCAATGTTCTCGTACCATCCATCAACTCCCAGAGTAGAGAATTCATGTCATCCAAAGGTCTCCTCAACTCCTTAGGTGCCCTAGTGATTCGGGCTATAATAGATTCAAATTTGGATAGTACCTTAGGGTGGCGAATTAGGATCATTCTACCTGTACAACCGCTTTCTTCGGGATGAGGCCCTGCCGGACCCCTCCTCCCCCACCAAACAGGGGCTCTGGTTGGATAGGAGTCTTGCGATACACTGTTCACATCAACACCATACCAAGTAAAGTCAGCATTGATGCTACTCCCAATAGAGCAGACAATCTTAGAGCAGTTTCATTCTCACTGAAGTTGGATAGGTACCAAGTGGATACTCCAGATATAGCAACAAGCATCAAAATGATTTCAGATCCTTCCGGTAAGCTCGCCATGAGCCTCATCGCCGTGATCTGAGATATTCAGCCATGTCTACTAGAGATTTTGCCATCACCCCAACTCTTTCGGAAATATTCTCATCAAGTAGTTCTCCATTATCGTCGAAAGCCTCCTTAATGTGAGGGACAGCAACCTGTTCAGGTGTGACCCAGCCATGTATCCATCTTGCTGCAATTCGCATGTGATTTAACGTATTGTTACTTGCTTGACCCCCTAAGGTACACATCAGACTGAATGGCTTACCGGACGTATGTTTTGAATACAACCAATCTAGGTTATTTTTCATCACACCACTCATGGTGCCATGATATTCTGGGCTCGACAATACGAAGGCGTCGGATGAAGTAGCCAATTCTTGAAATGTTTTGACATTATCATCGTCCCAACTTCCTTCGGCACCGACTAGAGGAAGTGGAGATTCCGTATTGTCCCATATGATACACTCTGCTCCTAACTCTCTGCAATGTTCGAACATTATCTCAAGCATTCGTCCGTTGGCAGAATCTAGGCCATAAGTGCCGCAAATACCCATGATTCGTAAGTCTCCAGCCATAGCACTACGAAGGCGCGTTAGGCCTTGAATACAGAGGTATCGATGCTAACATCTTCGGAGAACGTTTAACCATAATGCGCTAAGGCGGAAGCGTGGCTGATGAGGCATTGATTACTTTGTTGAACGATGCTTCTTCTAAAGCATCGACTGGTGACCTACTAGGGGCCTTAGATGGATACACAAAAGCTACTCAGATAAATGGCCAGAGTGCGACTGCGTGGTATGGCATGGGAGTAATACATTCAAAGCGCGGCGATACCCATTTGGCCATTCCTGCATTCGAAAGAGCACACGAAATCAAGCCGGGTCATGGACCTACAGTAGCTAATCTTGCAGTGTTACTAGAGAATAGTGAACCTGAGAGGGCGTCGGGGTACGCAAGAATGGCAATTGAGTCGGTAGGAGAGGTTCCTGATTTACTAAGGATCGCGACGCTTCATGATGAAGTTTCGAAACAGGTAATCGAAGAGGCCCCAATGCTCGAAGCTAGACCAATCGAAGATGCTGTTGAGGAAGAAGAGCCTCCTATGCTGTCAGCTTCCCCAGTTCTCGAACCGATTGAAGAAGTTGTAATACAGTCTGAAGAATTACTGAAGTCAGAATTACCCAATGAGGCACTGGAACTAATTCAACCGCGATTAGAAGGGGATCAGTCGAACAATGCTTCTCTTTGGTCACTATGTGGATTATGCCTTGCTCAATTGGGACATGATGAGGATGCTATACACGCATTTGAGTACGCGATACGAATTGGACAAGATGAGGCTAAGACGCACTACAATCTGGCCCAATTACTACGCAAGTCTGGGCAACTAAATGATGCAAAGCAGTCTCTTGCAAATGCATTGCTTTGTGACCCAGGGCATTTGAACAGCCTAGTGGCTCGTGGTGAGGGATACGCAGAAGAGGGAGATGATGAATCGGCAATTAATCACTGGAATAGAGTTGTTGCAATAGACCCAAGCCACCCGATTTCTGAAAAACTGACAGAGATTACCGTTTCCAGAGAGGAGGAAATAGAAGAGGAGGAGCATAAGGAGGAATCGAGCCCTGAAGATGAGCCAGAAATATCAGGTCCAAATGTAGATGATATCCCTGATGATGAGGTTCATTTGGAAGCTGATTCTGATATCGATATCACCGATACACGAGGTTATAGAATTTCAATAGCAAGAAGTCTTACTGAATCGGGTGATGCAATCGGCGCGGTCAATGCATGGAAGGAAGTCCTTGAGGAGGATAAGCAATCGCCTGAAGTCTGGAACGGCTTGGCGGATGCCCTATCTATAGCAGGGCATATTGAAAGGGCACAACAATGCAGACAGAGAGCTGAATTCCTATTGACTCAGGAAACACAAGAGGATGATGAGGCTGAACATGTTGCAGAGATTGATTTGATTCAAGCTGCAGCTGAAGCACAAGAGAGAATGTCAGAATTGCCTTCTCATGAAGAGGAGAGTGTAAATGTGTGTATCGAGTGGTATAATCGTGGTCTTGCTCTTCTTTCCGAAGATAAGGGAGTAGAGGCATTGAATTGCTTTGAGAAGGCCATCGGAGGAGCTCCACGTGAAGAAAAGGAGCTGCGGATAAGGTCTCAGAATGGTCGTGGACACGCTCTATATCAACTCGGAAGGTTTGCTGAAAGTATCCAAGCTTACCATGCTGCAATCTCGATGGATCCAACCAGTGTAAGTGGAAGGACATTGTATAACATGGGTTCCTCGTATGCTGCTGTAGAACATTATGCTGATGCGATAAAGTGCTTTGAGCAGGCCCTACAGAGAGGAATCGGGGGCGAAGATCGAGACCTCTGTAAGACGCAGATTAATCGTTGTAGATTACTCAGTAAAGAGCAGAAGAAGCGTCGGAATCAGGCTGCCTGAGTCGCCTTACTATTCCAGAACCTCATATTCTGAGATGTTGGTTGAATAGTAACACAAACTGATTTACTAGTTGGAGTATTGCTACCTTCGGCGACGCTATTTAGCGGAATTAGACAATTGGCTTCAGGGAAGTAAGTAGCGACGTTATTGGCAGGGATGTCATATTCGACGACTCTCCATTTTGGAGCCATGAGAATTTGGCCTTCAAAGTGAGACTTCAAATCCACCATTGTTCCGGTCTTAATACCTAGTTTATCCATGTCTTCCCTACACATTAGAACAATACGTCGTGATTGCTTGATTCCCCTATACCTGTCATCGAGCCCGTAAATTGTTGTGTTATACTGATCATGTGAACGGATTGTCATCATTACAAACTGATCTTTTTCTGGAGAAACTGAGGAAATTGAATGTGCTCTGAAATTTGCTTTTCCAGAATCTGTATTGAAAGTTCGAGCATCACGAGGTGGATTTGGCAAATAGAATCCAGAAGGCTCACGAACTCTCTCATTATATGAGTCGAAACCGGGAATTGCCGATTCAATCATGTCACGTATTGAGTCGTAATCGTTTGATAGAAAATCCCAGGGAATTCCTGATTGGCCAATCTTGATTTCTAATGCACTGCCAATAGCAGAGACGATACTGGGTTCCGACATTAGATGCTTGGATGCTGGTTTGGCCGAACCGCGTGAAGAATGCACAACACCCATAGAGTTCTCAACAGTAACAAACTGGTCTCCCTCTGCAGAGATATCTCTCTCAGTCCTGCCTAAACATGGTAGAATTAAAGCGGTTTTTCCGGTTACAAGATGTGAACGATTCGGTTTAGTAGAAATTTGAACGGTCAAATCACAATTCTGAATTGCTTTGCATGTAGAATCTGTATCGGACATAGCAGAAACAAAGTTGCCTCCCATTGACAAGAATACACTGGCCTCACCTTCTAGCATAGCAAGAACAGAAGCAACGGAGTCGAATCCATGACTTGTAGGTGGGGCAATGCCAGTAGTATTTCTTAGCGACGATAAGAATCCACTAGATGGTTTGTGATTAATTCCAACTGTTCTATCCCCTTGTACATTCGAATGCCCCCTAACTGGACAAAGTCCTGAACCTGGCCTCCCTATGTGCCCACCTAGGAGCAATGAATTGACGATTTCTTGGATAGTAGCTACAGAATTGTGATGCTGCGTCAGGCCCATGGCCCAACAGACTATTGTCCCTTTCGAGGACCGCATTGCTGTCGCTAGTTTCTCTATGTCATGTCTTGAAACTCCAGAAGTTGAGACAATTTCACTCCAACTAGTGTTAGAAACTGCGTTCTCATATTCATAGTAGCCATGAGTGAATTCTTCAATAAATTCGTAATCAACTCCAGCCCCGGAAATAATTGATTTTGAGAGGCCCCTGAATAGAGCTAAATCACCATTGACATTTACAGGGATGTGCATATCAGCAATTTTTGTCCCCTGCCCAATCACTTCGAGTGGGTCTTGAGGATGTTTGAATCTCTTCATTCCTGTTTCAAACAATGGATTGATACTAACTACAGAAGCCCCTGCAACCTTGGCAGCCTTCAATGCTGAAAGCATGCGAGGGTGATTGGAGCCAGGATTTTGGCCGACAACCAAAATTAGATCAGCCTTGTTGAAATCGTCTAATTTTACGGTCCCTTTGCCTATTCCAATTGAGTCTCCGAGAGCGACTCCAGATGACTCATGACACATGTTGGAGCAATCTGGTAGGTTGTTTGTTCCTAGCCTGCGAGCTAATAGCTGCCAAAGGAAAGCCGCTTCGTTGCTAGTTCTTCCAGATGTGTAGAAAATAGCCTCATCAGGATTATCTAATGATGAAAGGTGGTCAGCAATAATCTCGAATGCAGATTGCCATGCTATGGGTTCGTAATGCTGTGAGTCGGGCCTAAGTATCATTGGATGGGTAAGCCTACCCTGTGAATTTAGCCAGTGGTCAGGTTTTCGTGATAAATCAGCAACCGACCATTCGGACCAGAAATCTGGATCAGCGCGGGCTCTTGTGGCCTCGTCCGCAACAGCTTTGGCTCCGTTCTCACAGAATTCGAAGACTGTACGTTCATCGTCTGGATCTGGCCATGCGCATCCAGGGCAGTCGAAGCCTCCGAATGAATTAACACGGGTCAAATTGGTTACTGAACGTATTGCGCCCATACGAGTTAGACCGTGGGTCATTGTAGAAAGAACAGCGGGAATGCCAGCTGCGACAGTCTTGGGCTTGGACTTAAGCAGGGGCTTATCCTTAACGGGAGTTAGGTGTTCTACGTCCCTGCTCATGTGTCTGCGAGACTGTTTGCTTACATCAGCATCTCGCTGTTTCATCCTAACAGACCCTGTTGCTACCGCTGAATATAGTCATCCTATCTTCGTTAGCAAAGGATACCAAAGTCAATCCGTGCTCATTTGCTAGGTCTACTGCAAGACTGCTCGGGGCACCAACGGAAACCATCACTGGGAAACCTACCTTGAGGGCTTTTTGCACCAATTCGAATGATGCTCTACCGGAAACTACCACTAGTTCTCGTCCAATTGGAGTTTCACGTTTGAGTATAGCCGAACCAATCAGTTTGTCCATTGCATTGTGTCTACCAATGTCCTCACGAACATCGGTGATTACACCATCTACACTCGCCCTCCCGCATGCATGAGTTCCACCTGTAATATCAAATGTAGATTGCATAGAACGTAGACCAGAAACAGCTCTGCTGACTTCCTCATGGGTGATTGAAAAGTCGTTGCACAACTCTGGACCGTGAATGTGCAGAAGATTGGAAATAGAATCCTTACCACAGATGCCGCAAGATGATGTCATTGTGGTCCTTCGTGTTAGCTCTTCTGGATCAAACTTAGTTGAGTCAAGGAGATGTACTACTACTCTATCTTCGCTAGTCTCTACTGATGAAAAACAGTCTACTGAATCTATGACTCCTTCTGAATGAAGAAAACCGATAACTAGTTCCTTGTCCTCACAAGGAGTTCTCATGGTTATGCCTAATTCATATGTTTGGCCTGATTTTTCAATTGCAATGGACAGTGCAGCTTCTACTGATACAGAATCGGGTCTTCTGTAAGTTTCACCATTCTCGGCCCTGATACTAGGTCTGCGCACAGTCTTGTCCACGTAATCGGCAAGGGTTGTATCGTATTGGGTTATGGCCATTGAAGAAAATGCTCCACAACCGTTCAAATACCACCCATCATCACCACGTAACATGGGCATAATGGACGGCGAAGGTTTCAGCCTTCCAGTTGTTGCAACTGTCGAAGTTGTTGATGTTGTGATGACATTCACCGACTCTGCTAAGGCCGCAATGCGCGCTGAGTTTCAAGGTGAAGAAGACTCGCGTGTACTTGTAATCAGCGCACAATCAGGCGGCTGCTCAGGATACCTATACGATATGAAAATTATCGAAGAACCTGATGATAACTTATTCCAAAAGTTAGATGTGGATGGGATGACTGTACTTATCCACAATAAGGACAGTGCATTACTAACAGGGATTACGATTGACTTCAAGGATTCGTTGATGGGCGGAGGTTTCCAAATTGAGAATCCTAACGCAGACAGGGCATGTGGCTGTGGGCAGTCATTCGGTTGAATATGGCTAATTCAGAACACCTTCATCCGGTGGCTCAAGTATTCTCTGTTCCTTCATCAGTAACTGTAGTTGAAGGTATATCCACTCTCGAGCACCTCAACAGAATTGTTAGTGTTGATACTCTCGAAATGCAACTGCTTGGAAGAAAAGACGGATTGATATGCAATGCAAACGGCAGGATTCTCGATATTGCAACAGTTTGTAATCTAGAAGGGCGAGCTATCATTCTTGGGAATTATAGTACTGGGGAAAAAACTCGACAAAATCTTGCTTCAGGCATACCATGGAATGAAGATTTAGTGGTGAAAGATGCAGATGAGGCGATAGTTCAACTGGTATTAATCGGCAATGCTCCTCAAAGATGTTTGGTCGGACTAGGTATAGATCCAACGGAATTGAATAATGAAAAATGGTTAGAATTCGGAAATTCACTATTTTCAATACATTGGAGTTGTAGTGAAGCAGTCCAGATTCTAGCCCCAACAAGTCATTATGAGTCGCTTATAGCATTATTAGTTGAAAATGGAGCAGAGCTATCGGATTCAAAACAATGGGATGTTGTCAGAATACGCTCAGGAATCCTTGATCATAATGAGTTAAATTCTCTTAATCTACCATTTGAGTTGGGACTTCAGAACCTTGTTGCTCTTGACAAAGGGTGTTATCCCGGCCAAGAGATACATGCGCGAATGGAAAGTAGAGGCGCTCTTGCTAGGTGCTTAGTAAGGCTCAGTTCCACTGGAATTATTCCCCTAGGAAAATCAAAAATTGAGAATGTGGGTAGTGTAATTGTCACCGATACTTGCCAAGTTAAGAGTGGTAGTTCTGGTCTGGCCCTAATCCCTAGTGCTGCTGCAGAAATTGATTCGTTATTGTTTGAAAATGGAGTCATTGCCAGAGTCGATTCAGTCTGAATCTGAAGGTGATAGTTCCAGCCTCTCACCTTTTTCCAACCACTCAGATAATGGCATCAAAGGCGAAAGTTTTAGTGACCCTAGATTTCTTGTAAAAAGATAAACTACTGGATCATATTCCTCCACCATCTGTCGTTGAAATGTTTGCCTGACATCGTTGGCCCTGTAGCTGAAGAAAGTGAATTCAACTAGTATTCCAACAACTGTTGCAGTGTACAATACCACCAATACACTAAGAGAAAAGACAACAGGATCTGAAATGAATTCTCCGGATCTTAGTTGTCCACCGTACATTAGTTGCCTTGAAAGTAGGAACAGCAATCCGATTCCAACTAGAGGGCCGAGAGCATCTTCGACAAAGGTATCCATAGGAATGAGTCGACGTTTTGTGGGGTCTGCAAATACGAGTGTATTGGCAGTCGCAGCCCGGATTACGGAGGTGATTGATACGAGAATAATATAGACTGCTCCGCTGACTACGACTATTCCTCTGCCATCTAGGGGCAAGTATAACACTACTAGATATGCGAAAACACCCAAGAATACGGTTATTGGGAGGCGATGAATCGATGCTAGAACCTGATCCAGTCTCTTAGCACCGTCGTCCAGTTTGGGAATGCCTATTACCTCCCATCTAGTGATGCTTTGGAGTAGTTTAGCAATACGTAGCAGACCTCTTTTACTAATCAGAATCCATTCCAAGAATCTTAGAAGAGGCATCAGAGGAATAGCAAACAAAGCAGCAAATAATCCAATAATTGGCCAAATTGCCAAGATGGGTAATAACAAGAAATGTTGAATCTTTAGTGGGAATAATAAATCTGATTCAATCCTTCCCTGCCTCTCGGTATCTATCAAAAATCTTCTCGCCTCTGAATCCAACTCGGCCCTATATCTGCGCAGAGGAATTCCTGAATCCAGAACTCTCCTTACCTTTTCTCTATAATGCTCGTGTTCGGGCTCAGTTCCTATCCACCACCTCCATCCAATAGACAACGGGATAGCAAATAATAGTGGAGCAAAAAGGATGAGGGCTGAAGTTAGCAAACCCTCAGAGCCCGTGGCCATGGGCGCTGGTCAACATCAGCACCAATAACAAAACGGTCGATGAACGTCACAGTGAGCAATCAGAGGGCTTCTGCGTATCTGCGGGATACTTCGTTCCAATCAACTACATTCCACCATGCTTCAATGTAAGTTGCCCTCCCCGGGCCGTATTTCTTGTAATAGGCATGCTCCCAGACGTCGAGTCCCAGAATGGGTGTGCAGCAACCATCCATCAGAGGATTATCCTGATTGGGGCTTGAACATACACAAAGAGAGTTGTCTTTAACGCCAAGCCAAGCCCAGCCACTGCCAAATCGGGTCATTGCTGCCTTCTGAAAGGTACCTTGGAATTCTTCAAATGATCCAAAAGCAGAATCGATAGCAGATGCAAGTTCTCCCGATGGGTTTCCGCCTCCTTCGGGAGACATAGCCGCCCAAAACTGGCAATGATTCCACCAACCACCACCATTGTTCCTGATCGCAGGGATATCAGAATGATTGCTAAGAAGTTCACCAACAGGCATGTCTGATATTCCATTGGAATCTATTGCGGCATTGAGATTGTTGGTGTATGCATTGTGATGCTTTGTATGATGAATCTCCATGGTTAGGGCATCTATATGCGGTTCTAGTGCATCGTAGTCGTAAGGTAAGTCGGGTAACTCGTAGGCCATGAATGACCCAATGGGCTTCATGATATAATTCTCTCTAGAGGCTTGGACAATCTCAGTCAGCAACCTTGATTGAACTGAACTAGTTCTACTACCCATGAGTCGCATAGCGGTGACTGATGGGATGGCCCCCGATGCCGTGGCGAAGTTGGAAGAATTGGGACATGAAGTAGTTACTCAGCATTACAGTCCCGAAGAGTTGATCGGGGGAGTACTTTCAGCTTTCGATGCCGTAGTAGTTCGCAGTGCAACTAAGATGACTGCGGAAGTCATCAATGCTAGTTGTTCAGCAGAGAATGGTCTCTCATTCATTGGAAGAGCCGGTGTGGGCGTGGATAATATCGACTTGGAGGCTGCCTCTACAAACGGAGTGTTAGTTTGCAACACTCCTGGTGCCTCTACAAAGAGCGTGGTAGAATTAACCATTGGGCATCTACTGGCGTGTGTGAGATTTATCCCCAAGGCAGATCGGACACTGAGACGTTCAGAATGGGCCAAGAAGTCACTGAAAGGTAGTGAATTGGGTGGTAAGCGTCTAGGCCTAATTGGATACGGTAGAATTGCGCAGGGAGTTGGTTCTCTAGCGCAATCATTCGGAATGGAAATTCATGCCTATGACCCTTATGTCAGTCAGAAATTGGCTTCAAAACTAGGATGTACTTTGCATGATAATGTCGATGAATTGTTTAATCATTGTACACACATCTCAGTTCATTGCAATCTTTCTGATGAAACAAAACACCTAGTTAATCTCGATAGGATTTCGATGATGCCTAGAATTGGGGCAGATGGAACTGCATGTGGAAACCACATTGTCAACTGCGCCAGAGGAGGAATAGTCGACGAAATAGCAGTTCTGGAAGCTTTGGATTCTGGTATGCTGACCAGTGCTGCTCTAGATGTGTACGAAGTTGAGCCTGCCATAGGTAATCCATTACTGGCGCATGAAGGATTCCATGGCAGCCCTCACATCGGTGCAGCGACACTTGAGGCTCAAACCAGAGTCGGACTAGAGATGGTGAATAACCTGCTTATTCATTTTGATGGAGAGAGACCTACTTCGGCACTCAACTGAACTCCAATGCATGCATATTCACGAGGGCTTCAGAGAATTCTTCTAATTCGGCTGGGATTACAAAATCTGAAATTGGCGACTTTAGGGAAAGACCTGCATCCTTCTTTGCCTTCCATACAGAGGAGTTGAATTCGGAGATATGCTTGGTTAGAGTCCTGAGGTGTTCAGCATTATCTCCAAGAATTCTGGCATCTAAACGCGGAAACGACCGAACATCGATTGAAGATTCACCGTAAAGCTCTGATGAGAGATAATGAGTGAAGAATGGGCAGATGGGAGTAAGTCCAGTAAGTAAGTCACGAGTTATTCTGTGAAGAGTCCATGCGGCTCTAGGATCGCCATCGTAAAGCCTAGACTTTGCCATCTCTAGCCAATGACTGGGGAATACACCAGTTCCGAATCCTTTGAGAGTCTGGGCTGCAGTGTAGATGTCAATAGAACTCCAGGCCGCTTCGACTCGCCTCATTGAACCATCGAATTCAGAGAGTATCCACACGTCCTCTACCGGGAGATTTTCTGGCGGAGTTTCGAAATCTAGAGGAGTATCGAACTGACTTGCGAAGCGTGCTACGTTGAACAGTTTAGTTAGTACTCCAAAATATCGTGATTCGATTTCTTGAGGATTAATTTGGAAGTCATCCCCTACTTGGGCATCACATGCTTTCCATAGCCTAAAACACTCACTTCCAATTTTATTCGCCCTCAACTGCACTTGCTTCCCATCGGGCCCCTTGATCTTCCATGAACCGGTTCTTCCAGAAGCGCCGCACTCTAGAACGGAATCAGCATCGATTCCATTTCCAAGTGACTTGGACATCTTGCGCCCCCAGGGGTCCATTCCCAAGCCGTCAACCCAAATGTTCTCGAAGGCTTTCTCATCAAGGAGCAATGCACTCTTCAGTAGAGTGTAGTAAAGCCATGTTCTAACTATCTCCTTCCCTTGAGGTCTGATTGCTGTCGGGAAGGCACGATCAAATAACTCTGGATCACTGATGTATCCTGAGACAAATAGATTGGAGTTTGAAGAGTCCATCCATGTGTCGAAGACTTTCTCTTCTCCGAAGAGTTCCCCTAGTGTATTCGATAACTCGCTAAATGTTCCTAATATCTGCTTTGATTCCCTATCCAGAACGTCAGATTCTGCAGGGGGTTCGTCCTTCCAAGGTTGAACGTATACACCGTGTGGTGGAACGATAACTTTCGTTTTATCTTCAGAGTACCAGATTGGAACTTCTGTGTGATACCATCTACGTCTGCTTATTGGCCAATCAATCGAAATGCCATCCATCCAATCATGAAGATACTGTCTGTTCCTCTCAGGTATGAATGTAGACTTATCAGAAAGTTCTGCTAGTCTTTCTAAGATGTGTGTCTGACGCACATACCATTCTTTGAGAAGGATGATTTCAACAGGGTTTCCTCCTCTCTCGCTAACTGGAACCTCCTGCATGTGTTTCTTTGCGTCTGCCAACCTTCCGGATTCACGAAGGATGTCAATGGCCATTCCTCTAGCCTCCTCGGTTGGGTGGCCCGACAACGGTCCAGAAATATCAGTCATACATCCGTCCAATCCAATCGCAACATGAGGAGTAAGTCCCAACTCTCTAAACACGGCAACATCGTTCTGATCGCCAAAAGAACAAACCATTAGGACTCCACTACCGAAGTCCATCTTCACCGATGGGTGAGCTACTACCTCAACATCGGTAGACCTACCAGATACTGGCATAGGAAGGGATATTTTCTTCCCGACCAAACTGGCATACCTCTGATCGTCTGGATGAACTACGACTACCCCGCAAGCGCAAATCAACTCTGGCCTGGTCGTTGATATCACAACCTCTTGGCCATCTTCGACAGTCCAAACCACGTCGCAAAGCAATGTCTCTCTGGTTACACGCTGCACCTCAGCATCTGCGATTGTGGTCCCTTCTACGGGGTCATAGATATTCGGACGTAGATCCTCAACAATGTCGCCTCGCTTGAACAAATCGACGAAAATTGATTGTGAAACTGCCCTATAATCTGATGAATCTGTCAGGTATTCGTTCTCGAAGTCGCAAGAAAGGCCCACCCGCTTAGCAGTTTCTCTCATTGCTTGAGTATAAGACTCAATGGTTTGTTCACAAAGTTTGAGAAACTCCAGTCTATCATAAGTCCTCATTTTTCGTCCATGCTTCTTCTCTACAGTGAATTCGATATTGATTCCATTTCGGTCCACCCCCCATGGGAATCTGACTTCCTTGCCGAGAAGTCTCTGGCTCCTCGCGATAACATCGATCATACTGTATTGAGCAACCGCTCCAATATGCCAAGTTCCGCTTGGGTAAGGAGGAGGAGTATCGATGATGAAAATCTCGCGCTCGCTCTTGGAATCGAAAGCATACCTGTCCTCGTATCCTTGCTCATAGTGCTCATGTTGGATTCGCTTCTCGAGATCAACTGACCACCGCTTGTCAGGTATGCTAGGCCCGCCCACCGAATCACTTCCGGGTTCTACGTGAGATAGCCTATTCTTGACCGTTCCCGCAATTTATTGCGGGTCAGAATCGCTATCCTGAGAAATCTTAGTTGCGTGGGGTTGAAGTTCCCTCCGCGGGCACAAGGCATCCAGATATGGAAGGTGGCGATACCGGAGGTGACACTCGCGGCAGTGCAATTGACAGAGTTCGTGAGGATATTAGCTCAAAGATTTCCACTGGCAAAGAGGCGATAACCAACGTAGATTCCGAGAGTGCGATAAGTGCCTTGAGAAGAATCCCTAACGCTATCCGTAGAGAGCTTTCGAATGCATCTGGAACGAGTCTTCTAACTCGCGCACCGGTGATCACAGTTACAATCTGTCTTCTAGTTACGGGTTTCTTTTCACTTCACTCAGGTGTGCTCGATTGTAGAGAGGGATTCGACAATCCTGACTACTGTCAAGAAGAATCTGCGCTGAATGTCAACGGAGATCTTGAAGTCTATTTGCCCGAAGGTGATCCCGTAACTCAGCAACTCGCTAGCGTCGAGCAAAATTGGACAACGAATGTAATGGTAATTTATGTTGAGTCGGATGAACTCAATGTAACAACTGTCGAAATACTTGAAGAAATTGATGCATTAGAGAAAGAGTTGAATCACGTTCGCAATGACCGTGGCACTCAGGACAATATCATCTACTTACTGTCTATCTCTACAGTAATTAAAGAGGTGAATTCTAGCGCTGGGAGAGTTGCAAAGGCTACATTTGCAGCATTGGCGGAAGCTTCTGGGAACGAAGAATTAACGGACGATTTCAATGAAACCATTGACCAGCAAGAGGGGATTATCGGGAGTTATAGTATTCCTGATCAGCAAAGAGTTGATCAGATATTGGGAGAGATGCCACAAAACGCACTTAACAAGTTGGTACGTGATGTTGGTAGAGATACTAATGGAGATGGGATTACTGATATTGAAACTTCAGGGCATGGTTGGAATAGAGCTGTAATTATTATTGGAATTCAATCTGATAAAGATCGGGATGGGGTTGATGATTTCGAAATCTCGGAGCTAATTTCTGATACTCAACAGACCATTGACTCACTAGCACTTCAGAATGGGTGGTCTGAGAAGAGTCTCGTAATGACGCTCACAGGTCCAGTTCCAATTACTAGCGCAGTAACAGAGGAGTCATTCAAGCTATTTTGGAAGGTATTTCCTATTGGCGGTATTGCAGTTGCTTTGGTACTATTTCTTTTCCACTGCGACCTATTGCAGACAGGTAGGATAAGATTCGTCCAGGGCCTCAAAGTTGTAATCATCTCAGGATTACCTACACTTTGCTCTGTTTGGATTACACTGGGAATCATTGGCTTCACCGATTATGAAGTCACAATGACTGTTATTATCGTAGGTCCAATTGTTCTTGCATTAGGTGTTTCATACGGACTTCATATCACCAATAGGTATGCAGAGGCCAGTGGAACGCCTAGAGAAAAGATGGAGACTGCATTAAGTTCTACGGGCCGAGCAGTTCTTCTTTCTGCTATCACCACGATCATTGGTTTCTATTCACTAACTTTCACAACAATGGCTCCAATCAAAACTGTGGGGTATGCATTAGCCGGAGGTATTGTTGTTGTTTACATTATGACCATGGTTATGGTACCTAACCTAACCATGATTCTAGATCTGAAAAAACCTTCACACCCACCTCCAAAATTATTCATGGGGGCAGTGGGGATTCCCATCAAATGGACCAAAGCGGCATTAGCTGTCTTTATTGTAGCCATGATTGTTTCAGCAGGCTTCTCTAGAGAAAATGTTGAGGAAAATATCGATCTGCTTGAAATGGCACCTTCTGAGGGCGCAGATGGATTGCCAGTGAAGGCTGTTCAGAAAATGAAGACTTATTCTGACGAATTTGAGGCTGGCCAACCAGGCTTCTTATTGATTGATGATGCAAAATTGGGTGCTGACCCATCTCTACTGGACGTCAATATGAATGATCCCTATGACAGCCTGAAAGGAATAGAGGCTTTGGAGCAGAATTGCAATCGAGTGAATCAGACTACTGCCGTATCGATTGTTTTCCTGATGAAAGCTATAGCAGTCGGTGTGAATGTATCGGGACAGTCGGTTGTCGATCTTGTTGAGGAATGGCCACTGCCAGACCAAATCAAAGATGTTGTTGGGTTTATTTTTGGTAGGGAAGTTGCTGGTAATGGTTCATTTTGGGAAACATTGGGTGCTTTGGACGGGGCACCTTCGGGTGATGATCAAGCTCATAACTTCCTGATTTACATATTCTACAATAGCATGACCATAGAGATGCGTGAGTTGTTCATATCATCTGATTTCCAAAGGAGCCTGATATACATCGACATGCCATTTATGGATGTCAAGAATACTGAGATTGCAACCAATGAGGTCAATCACTGGGTTGATGTTACAGAGGGTGTAAAGGCATCGGACTTGGTGGGAGTTGCTTCGGTAACTATTGCGGTAAACAGCCTAATTGTTGATTCACAATGGAGTTCTCTAGGTTTCGCTTTATTATTCACCATTCTAGCCCTAGGATTAGTCTTCAGAGACTTACGATTTGCTCTACTGACAACAGTTCCCGTAGGATTTACTGTAGCTATGCAATGGTTAGCGATGGACTCTCTAGGAGTTCCACTCTCCCTAGTTACTGTGATGGTCGGGTCAATCCTAGTTGGAGTTGGTATTGATTTCTCGATCCATATTGCCAATCGTGTCAAAGATCAAGGCGGCACTATTGAAGCTGTAAGGCTAGCATGTGCTAGTACTGGTATGAGTTTGTTTGAAGCAGTAACAGTTACCGCATTCGGCTTATTTTCTGCGTATTTGATTCCTATTGCTGCCATAAAGCCGTTCGTTACTGTGGTCATCATCCTACTAGTGGTTGCAGCACTCTCTGCTTTGCTATTGCTACCAGCGGTCTTCTCGTTGCTAATCAAGAATAATGTGAGCTTGACTGGTGGTGTGGAGACTATGGTCAAAACTGCAGGCCTAAGAAGAGCGATTGCCAAGGATGATGCGGATGCGATAGATGCCACACTCCTCATGGGGTTGTCAGACGATTCATGGTGAGATACATTATGCACCATCTGTGCATCGTATGACCATGGCGTTCTGGCTAATGAAGAGTGAACCGCATGTCTATCCTTGGGAACAATTGGTTGAAGACGGAGAGACTCATTGGGATGGAGTAAGGAATTATCAGGCCAGGAATATAATGAGAGATGATATGAAAATTGGAGATCTTGTTCTATTCTACCACTCAAACTGCAAACCGCCACATGTAGCAGGAATTGCTAGGGTTTGCCGTGAGGCATACCCTGATTTTACTGCACTCGATCCAGAGTCAAATTACTTCGATCCAAAATCCTCACTGGAAAATCCCCGGTGGATGATAGTTGATATCGAACCTGTTAAACAACTGTACGAAATTGTGGCTCTGACAGACATGAGAGAAAATGCCATGTTGGAGGGTATGCCTTTACTACAAAGGGGTCAGAGGCTTTCTGTACAACCAGTTTCATCTGACCATTTCCATACTGTATGTGGAATGGGTGGCCTAGACTCATCATCATTGTAGTGGGCATGTCCTCGGTGGACGATCGTCACCTTCGATTCCAAATCCACGATCTCCTCCGCCCCGCTGTCCCAAGGCATCCAGCGTCCCCAGTCGGGCTGCTCGCTTCCGCGCCTGACCTGGTTCCCGGGTATGAGACAGTCCTCGCTCCCCTCCGGAAGCGATTCCAGCCAACCTGGATCTCTTGGGGGCGAGGCATCGACGTCAACCGCAGGGTCATCGTCGGCTCGTCTTCGCCGCCCTCGGACTTCAGGCCCCCGTTTTCGACGATTTGAGGAAAATAGAGTACGTCAACACCCCCCCTAGCCCGACTTGGCCGCTCTATCGACGCATATCAACAAATCCCTAACCGTAAATCAGGAAATCACTCAGAATACTTCGAAGGACAGCCTGTCTGAATCTCATTCGCTATCAAAATCCAACCCGCGCCGTTATTCATTAGTTGGCCTTTAACCGCAATGGTATGGCCTTCCTCAAAGCCATCGGGAATAGCAGCAGCAGAATAGTCTATGCTGAGTGAATGTTCTATTCCTATGAGAATAAATGAAGAGGTCGAGGAATCTATTGTTCCCGGGCTGACTTGTCCACGCATGTGGACATCGCCTTCGTAATCTTGGGGCGAATCCATTACCTCATCGATATAGTATTGAGTTTCTGGATCTACACTGATAAACATCAAGGCGACCAAGACAGCCATACAAACAGCAACCAAACCCAATCTGGATGCTCTTGTGCCTGCCATGTTACGAACCTATCATTGACATAGAATAGAGTTTCCATTGGCTGGTCAAGGCATCTCGTACCCTACGGCCTCTTCGAGACTAACGAAGCCGTTCTGCTTGACCTTCTTCTTCAATCCTCTAACTATGGAGCTGACAACAGACGGTCCTTTGAAAACTAAAGCTGAATACAACTGGATTAGTGATGCTCCTGATGTTATTGCTTCCCATGCAGTTTCTGAAGACTCAATGCCTCCAACTCCAACTATGGGTATGGAGTCACCGACTTCTGAATACAACAGTGATATCACTTCCTTCGACCTGTTTTGCAGAGGTCTACCAGATATCCCTCCTGCCTCTGCAAAAACACCCCTTGAGGCTGCGTTCCTAGGTACTGGCCTATGCATAGATGTGTTGATCGCAACCAATCCATCAGCACCTGATCTTAAAGCGGAATGTGCTGAAGATAATATCTCCTCGTTACCAGCATCTGGAGATACTTTAACCAAAAGTGGTTTGCCCCCTCCTTTCCTATCGGCCATAGACTTGCACTCAGTTACAATGGATGATAGATAATCCGAATCTGCTAAGTCCCTTAGTCCCGGAGTGTTAGGAGATGAAATATTGAGGACAAACATGTCGGCATGGTTCCATAGTATCTCAAGAGTCTGAGAGTAGTCACTAGCAGCACTTTCGTTAGGAGTTTTCTTTGAACGTCCAATGTTTGCAGCGACTGGTGTTTTCGGCCACTTACCAGAAGCCCTCCTCTCAATCAACCTGTCACGAACTTCGGCTGCACCCGGATTATTGAATCCCATTCGGTTGACTAAAGCCCCGTGACGGTCAGATCTGAACATCCTTGGTTTCGTATTTCCATCTTGAGGAAAACGAGTAATTCCACCGTACTCTATCCAAGAGAAGCCGAGGGCTGGCCATGCGGACAGTGCTTCTGCTCCCTTGTCGAATCCTGCTGCTAGCCCTAGAGGGTGATGGAATAACCGTCCGAAAACATGGATCGGCAATTCTGGAGTTCTATAGACAGTACTCAGAGTCCTCTGGCCCAATCCACTCTGGCCAAAAGTTCTGAGGGCGTTCATTGACAATGAATGTGCAGTCTCTGAATCAACGAAGCGTAACATAGGGCGTACGAATACGCTGTATGGCAGCCCCATCGTGCGAATGCGCTGAGAGGTACACTTCAAGCGTTGCGTAGCATCGCGGGTCTGTGCGTGCCACATTTGAGGCTGCGGCGATAAGCGAGCTAGCACGTAGGACTCTTCAAAGTTCAGAGGTTACTTTCGTAGCAGATGAGGGATATAGTACGGATATTGATTCGCTTTCTGCAAAACTTGGTGATGTTTCCCCAAGTCTCATAATTACAGTAAATCAAATCAAAGTCAATAGTAATTCCATCTGCATAGAATTTCCCGAATCTCCTAATGGAAGAATTGGAGGGAGAGAGCCTGACGATGATGTAATCTGGATTCCGGGAGATATACCAAACATCTGGGGAAGGTACCTCAAAGTGATGTTAGAACTTGCCATGGCCGGGTATCCGGGATGTATTGGATGCGCCGGTCCTGCAGCTTAGATACCCTGGGACGAGTCGTTGTCCAGACGAAGATTGGCATAGTTCCGCTTCGCGCACGCGCGCGCTCGTGCGGGCGTTGTCTCAATCACTGGTCACTCATGTTTATACAGGGTCGGAGTCGGCGCTGCAAACAGTCGGTTCGGTCTGCAAATGACATACTGACGGGATGGCAAAATGAAGTTAATGATTCTTGAATCAGGTGCTAAGGCACGTACGGTCAAGAGTTATCTTGGCAAGGGCTGGATAGTAGAAGCATGCAATGGTCATGTGCAAGACCTTCCATCCGGTAACGGTTCGAAGCAAAGATCGAAAGCAATGTGGGCATCGAGTAAGGGAGAGTTGCCTGAGCCTCCTTGGGATTGGACTGATGGTGCTGAAAGGGTTGTCAATTCTATACTTTCTAGAGCACGAAAATCAGGAGTAGAAGAGGTATACATAGCAACTGATCCTGATAGAGAAGGTGAGTTTATCGCATGGAGATTGAGTCTCCTTTTCTCCGAGTTTCCCAAAATCTACAGAGTCGCCTTCAACGAGATAACGAAGACCGCGGTTTCAGATTCTATTTCAAATCCCAGCGAAATCGACTCCAATCTCGTTGATGCCGCTAAAGTTAGAAGATTCATGGATAGGCTGGTTGGATACAGGTGCTCTAGATTCAGCAAGTCATGGAGACTTACTTCGATGGGGCGAGTCCAGACTCCTACTCTTGGTTTCATCGTAGAGCGAGAAATTGAAAGAGAAGCCCACGTACCTATAGAATACCATAGCGTGCATGCAGATAGTAATGGTATCAGATTCAATGTGAGATTTCACGAGAAGGATGATAGTGGAGCATGGTTTGACGACTCGGGCAAACACAGGGCAGATAGGACGTCAAATGATGAACTTGCTAAATCTGCGTTTGATGCACTCAATTCTTCTGAAAAATTGACTATTACTTCTGTGAAAGAGGGCATCACGAAGAGGAATCCTCAGCCTCCTTTCACCACTGATACCATGCTTCAAGCTGGTAACTCAGTTCTGGGGTGGTCGGTATCAAAGACAAGTCGTGTGGCTTCTACACTCTATCAATCTGGATATGTAACTTACATCAGAACGGATTCAACTAGAACCAATCCCGATGCGCGTAAGAAGATAAGGCAGTATATTCGTGAGAAATATGGCGATGACTATCTAGGCAAGGGCGTAGTTGGAAAGGATGCTAAAAGAAAGACAAACGTCCAAGATGCACATGAGGCTATTCGTCCCAGTAAGCCGGATACTTTGTCTATTGATGCCTCGGCAGATGAGAAGCGCCTATACGCTCTGATTTGGGCCCGTTTTGCTGCCAGCCAGATGTCTCAATCTATCAGAGAGAGACGAGATCTAGAGGCCGAAGTAGAAGGCTGCCAGAAGTCCCTCAGAGGAACGGCATCTTGGAGAACTCACAGCGGTTGGGAAGCGGTATTTACGCAATTTAACCCTGATGTGAAAACTCAACCACCCGAGGATGTTCTTGAAGCAGGTGCGGAGTGGCCTATTGAGCAGAGTAAAGAAAGTCCAAGAATGATTACAGATCAAACAAAGCCCCCTAGAAGATACACAGAGAGTTCAATTGTTCAGGCCATGAAAAATGCAGAGATTGGGCGCCCGTCGACTTATGTCAGTACCATCCAGAAACTCACTGGAAGAGGATACGTGAAATTGGAAGGAAGCTCATTGATTCCGACAGATGATGGTAGACTACTATGGATAGATGTGGTTCCATTCTACAATCAACAAGACGAAGAATTTGGATTGTTCACTCCTGATTTCACCTCTCAAATGGAAGGAACTCTAGATCATGTTGAAACCGGTTCACAGAATGGCCCTGATGTTTGGGACAGATTCGTCACTCAATTCAGGGATATGCACAACAATGCTCTGAGCATCAGAAAACAAACTGCAACTCCTAGACAGAAGGCATTGATTGAGTCACGTTTGGTTCATCTTGAATCTGAAATTAAGGATGAGTTGTTGTCTGGGAAGACGATTGATGAGATTACTGGTGATGAAGCGCGAACAGTCATTGAAAAGTTGCAGGAAATAGGAGAAAGTTTTGGCTACCCTCCTAGTGAGAAACAGGTTTCTCTGATAGTCAAACTTGCTGACCAATTGAAAATGGATTTAGATAGTGCGCTCGAACTTGCTGGAGTTAGTGAAATATCTGCCTTGACAGGTGGTAGCGAAGGAACTGCAAGCGAATTGATTGGTAAAATGATAGAATTGACCAAGGGTTTGCCAGCAACAGAATCACAAGTAGAATTGATCGAAAAGTTAGCTGAGCAGAATGAGAAACCACTCTCCGAGATATTAGCAACAGTGGGTGCGAGGGACCCCTCAGAGTTGACTAAGTCGGATGCTAGCGATATAATCTCTAAGATTAAGGGGCGAAAAGGAAGATCTAGGAGAAGGCGTTCCTAGATACAGTTACTAGGCAGGACTCAAAAACCGGTGGCTAAGAGGCCTATGCTATGGATTACGACTTCGTGGTCGTCGGAGCCGGGCCGGTTGGTGGGCTGCTGGCTCGCCGACTTTCCGAAGGAGGTTCATCAGTTCTAATCATTGAAGAACATGCTCAGATTGGAAGGCCGTTCCAATGCGCTGGACTAGTTAATCCAGAAGCTATGGAACTGATTGGATTGCACGATACTGTTCTCACATCGATATGGGGGGCTAGGATTCATGGGCCTTCGGGTGAAGTAGTCTCAATTGGATCTCCTGATACTATCAGAACTTGGAGTGTATGCAGAAAACTGTTTGATGAAGCCATTGTTGAATCGGCATTAGAATCTGGTGCCGAGCTTTGGTTATCTAGCAGCCCAAAATCAGCAGAGCAAGATGGTGATGGCGTTAGCATCACAATCTCAACTCCTACAGGTGATGTCGATCTTAGATGTTCAATGCTATGTGGGGCTGATGGTTCTCACTCATGGGTGAGAAGAAATTTCAAGATGGGTCGCCCGAAAGAAATGATGATTGGTTTCCAAATCGAAGTTACAGGTTATGTCGGAGAAAATGGTAAGTTGGACATGTACACGGGCTCTGATATCGCACCGGGATTTTTTGCTTGGGCGATTCCTTCCGGAGACACAACAAGAATAGGTGCATGGAGTAAAGCGGAATTACTTGGAGGGAGATCTCCTGAACAACTTCTGAATGCTCTGATGCATGAACCCCAATGGTCTCACAGATTCTCGGCTTGTAGGGAGGTGGGGCGCTTCTGTGGCCCAGTTCCCAGCGGCTTAGTTAAGCATCCACTCAAAGGTAGAGTGATGCTCTTTGGAGATGCGGCTGGACTATGTAAGCCAACTACTGGTGGAGGGATTGGTCCGGGTTTCATGCATGTGGAAACAACGGTACCTAATCTATTGAAGATGGTTCGAGGTGAGATACCACAATCCAAGTTTGAATCAATCGTAACCGAAAATCACAAACCGATTCGGAAGGAACAATTGAGAGCAAGGGCACTCAGGGATGCATTCCTTACTCAGATGAATGATCAAGAATTGGATGAAGTGTTCTCGGTGTGGTCCAAGCCTGAAGTTACTGAATTGATTAATGAGGTTGGAGAAATTGAGAATCCAATTCCCTTGGGTATGCAAATGCTTCGTGAGGTGCCTGAATTTAGGTCACTGGCCAAGAGAGCGATTAAGGCCGTATTGTGGGGCTAATCATGTTCCGCTCAGTCCAGAGACTCAGGTTTCCTCCATTCGAACATGCAAGTGTTGATCCTCAAGGGATTCCAATCGTGGAAGTAATCGTTGAATCCGAGCAGGAAGCCCCTCCTTCCTTCTCAATTGGCCAAGATGATAGTTGGAAAGTTGAGTGGCGTTCGACAAAGGCGGATGATGATTTTCCTACCCTAACTTGTGAAATATCGAGATCTCCATTTGATTTCATTACAAAGTCAAGAAGTGGATGGTATATCGAGCCTGATCCTTTGCATTCACTAGCCAGAAAAGCAATCCGTCCTGCGGTAGTAATTATCATTCTATCACTTCTTATCCATAGTTTAGAGCCAGGTCTAGTTGCTAGCGGTTTGTTATCTGAATCATTTGCAGGATCCTATCGAATAGGTCCGCTTGACTACCCCAAATTGTTGTTCTTTTCTTTCCCATTATTCGCAGTTCCAATTATTCTCAGAATAGTGGCCAACCTGAGAGACATCCGAAGGCAAAACAGATACATCTCTGAACCACTAGAAGATATCGTCACTTCTACTGAAATCAAATCAAATAATCTAGAGCTGTGGCTAAAATATTCTCCAGTAGATGTAATGCCCCAAAGGGCTCGAATTCAGGTTGGAATGATTGTTCCAGAGAGGGAGAAAGTCTTGGAAGCCCTCGAACGGGAAGAAGGGCGGCAATCCTCTCCGGGAATGTCAACTAGTCTTCCGGATAGAAGAATCACTTCCGGAGAAGAGTTAGGGACTGGTGTTGGAGAAGCGATCCCTCTACCAGTTGCTCATCAGAGATTGCTCCTTCTAGAGCCACTAAGGGTGATGGCTTCTGGTGAATGGATTGGGCTTGCTGGAGAAACTGGGAGATTAAATCTTCCAGGCCCTTCTGATATCTGGCCGGGTTCAATATATTCTGCACTAATTGCAATTCACTGGGAACTAGTAATAGAAGCTGTTCGGGATGATGGAACTAGAATGAAATGGGTCAAACCAATTCTAATTCCTGAACGAGGAGGGTTAGCTCCAATTGCAACTATGCCTGTACGCAGTGGCAGAACTGAATCCGCCGATCAGTTGGGTTGAGAAGGAGGAGGGGAGAATAATTCCTCTTCGATTAATATTGTATCCAATAAATTGTAATCTGAATCACGCTTAACCGGAATAAACCCGGCCCTGGATACAACAGATTGAAGCTCACGTTCAGAAGCTTGCATCTTGCTAGTACCTGAAGAGGATACCACATTTTCTTCCATCATTGTTGATCCAATATCATCAGCTCCGGCGAAAAGTGCCATCTGGGCGACTTTCATTCCCATAGTAGGCCATGATGCTTGGATATGGTAGATATTGTCGAAAAATATCCTAGATATTGCCACGTGTCTAAGGTATTCATTAGAGCCCGCTCCCAAAGTGTATCTGTTAGTTCCTCGACCTCTCTTACCAAACGAGTTGTTCTCCAACATCACTGGCCAGGCTATGAATGAGGTGAAGCCTTTGAGGCCTTTCGACAGTGTTTCGTCCTGTAGTGTCCTAATTTTGTGCAAATGCTCTAATCGGTGCAAATTTGTCTCTCCAAAACCTATCACATTTGTTGCAGATGTGGTTAGACCTAGGTTTTGGGCCTCGCGCATCACTCGTAACCAATTCTCTGCCGAGCCTTTCTTTGGAGAGATATCGAGACGGACGTCGTCAACTAGCATCTCTGCACCACCTCCTGGAAGACCGTGCATTCCTGCTTCCTGAAGTTCCCGTAAGACCTGTTCAGTAGACAGTCCACATATCTCCGAGATACCTTCAATTTCAATGGGAGAGAAGCAATCTAAATCTATTGAAGGATGCCTTAATCTTAGTTCATGAATTATACTAGTATACCACTCCAGTTCTAGTTCGGGATGAACTCCGCCTTGCATTAATACACGAGAGCCACCAATATCCTCCAACTCGGCGAATCTCTCACTAATCTGATCCACTGTCTGGAGATAGCTTTCAGGGTGACCCGGTGGCCTGTAGAATGAGCAAAAATGACAATTAATTGTGCATACATTAGTGTAATTCACATTTCGGTCAACTAAGTAGGTTACATGATTTCCGGGCACTCTAAGTCTACGATGGATTGATGCAACATGCATTAACTCAGTTAAATTGGCTTCATCATACAATATTGAAGCTTCTTCGATGCTGAGCCTAGGTGGTGAATGCTCGGACTGAGTATGCAGTATCTGCTGCCATTGGGACAAGTGCTCACCCCTCTTGGCCGATGATTGCCTCCAACTCGGAGATTTCCTTAGGGCAGGAAGAAGTCAGCACCAAAGGCCCATCCGCTGTTACGAGAACATCATCCTCTATCCTAACGCCTATCCCAGCATACCTCTCCGGGATATTGACATCTGTCCTCCAGCTTCCGAAGTAAAGCCCTGGCTCCACAGTTATCACCATCCCGGGCATAAGTTTGGGACCTGGATCATCATCGCCCTGTCTTCCACCACCTACATCATGAACGTCGAGCCCTAGGAAATGACCGGTGCCGTGCATGAAGTAGTTTCGATAAGGGCCATCGAAATCATTTGGATCTCCTATCGCTTCTTCCAAGGTGCAATCCAGTATTCCCAAATCAATTAGACCCTGGGCAATGACTCTTGAAGCAGCATTATGAAATTCTACCCAGCGAGCACCTGGTCTGCAGACTTCTATTGCGGCGATTTGGGACTTTAGTACTAGTTCGTAGATTTCCCTTTGGGCATCCGTAAATCTACCGTTAACTGGCCATGTCCGGGTGATATCTGAGGCATAACCCTGTACTTCACATCCGGCATCAATCAAGACCAAATCACCATCTTTAACCGATTCCTGATTTGTGTTGTAGTGCAATATTGCGGCATTATCGCCTCCTCCTACAATCGATGGATATGCCCACTGCGCGTTATTCGAAGTAAAACATGATTCAATCACAGACTGAAGGTGCCATTCTCCTACACCGGGGTTGCCTTCCCTCATTGCCAGGATATGTGCTTCTGATGCCAAATCAGCTGATTTACGCATAATTTCAATTTCTGCTTCTGATTTAATTACCCTGAGTTGATCTAAATACGATTTAGGATTGGCTGTTTCTATATTGGAATCATTCAGCAAAGCATCAATCTCAGGATTTAGGCCTGCGATAGAGAATACAACACTACAATCCCCCAGTAGAGGCCTTATCACTTCGCTAAGGTCCATGATAGAGTGCGCCTTGTCAACTGGCCAGTACTTCGCAGCCCCTTCTGGGCCAACTCTCCTGCCTTCCCAAATCTCTGCTTTGGTATCTCTAGGCAAAACAAAAAGAGTGGTTTCCCATTCTCCTGTAGAATTACTTGCCATCCAAACTGAGTCGGACTCATCCCAATCACACAAGTATAGCATGTACGAATTTGCTCTGAATGGGTAGTGCGTATCGTTAGACCTAATCGATCTAGGGTTTGTGGAGATTAGAACTAGTGAATTACTCGGCAGTTGGCCCAAGAATGCAGATTGCCTCTTCGAGTATTCAGATATTGGGAAGGTTAGGGGCATACAATCTCCATCGCTGTTCTACTGAGGGTTGCTTATGAGGGATTCTACTTGTCCGATGAAGAATCCCAACTAGGAATCTCTGAATCAACATCAGCAGAACGATATCTAAGGAAAATGGCTGATATCATGAATAAAGTCGATGCAACCAGAACTATGACTGGATAAGGTAGAGATTCGTTGGCATCAGGGTGAATCAGAAGTATCGAGATGCTTTCATAATCCTCGTCATCATCAATCACCTCAAGCGTCAGAATAATCTCATCACCAGCTTCAGAAGGCCATGACAGTTCCCTCTGACATCCTTCATAAACGGGCTCATAATCAATCTTCCAAACACATCTTAACTTGGCGATATCGTTAGCCGAATCTGTCGATTCTGAAGCATCTAAGGGCCACACATCCCCCTTGCTGAGTTTTATTTTGTCGCCATCAACCAATTCCATGCCGTCCAGACTAGCGATGGCTGTGGGCACTACATTTTCTATTTCAAATATGAATTCAGAAGTGGAAGTGACTCCTCCTGAATCTTTGATTGATAGCGTCAAGGAATAACTCCCTCCGCTATCCGAAGGCATTGAATAGGTACTACCTTGCAATTGGATATTTACTGGAGTTTGGCCGCTATGCGATGGTTTTCTTAGAATCCAAGTATATTCCAACTTCTCTCGGCCCCAATAGGTATCATCTGAAGCACTAGCATCAAACAATATCTCCCCTGGCTTCTCCGTATACTGTTCCTCTATGCTCATGATTATCTCAGGTGGTGCGTTGTTAACCCTGATTGGAACACACTGTTGCGAAAAGGCAACTCCTGATGGGTCATAATTCTCAACAAACATAGAATGCCAACCATCTGAAAGCGAAGAGATATCCAATGTAGTTTGGTAATCTCCTTGTATATTGACCACCGATAACAACGAAGATAGGTCAGAATCTACTTCAGAAGAGCATGAATCTGCAGAACTGAGGGACGGTGAAGTGAAGAATCTAATTTCTGGGCTTGCCCATACAGTTGGATGCATACTCCAACCACTAACATCTACAGAATTGTGTACCCAGTCACCCTCTCTTGGCGAGTCGACAATCAGTCCCGAGCGTAAGGTGTCTCCCATGAATAGAATCCTAGTCTCGCTCCAAGTTGATTCTCCCACGCTCGCACTTATTGTCAAGTAACAAGTGCAAACGGGATAGTCGTCAATCTCTAAGTCAAATTGCCAAGACCATTTCGATCTTTCAGACAAGGATTCCAATTCCTGTAGTGAATCAGTAATTGAACCATCATAATTCTGATCGTCGGAAGTTATGATCCAGTCAACTGAGTCCGGTATTGAGTCGAACTCAACACTTCCGGTCAAAGAGATTGATTCATTGGCAGATAGACCATTATCAAAATCAAATCCTATAATCGGAGGGTCTTGTGAGTCTGCACTGGCTGATGGAGATATCATCAGAATAGCAGCTGTCAAAACCATTGCAGTGGCAATGATTCTGTAATTCATGAACCAGTGGCGATACGGGCCAGTAATGAATTCGATGCATAAATGATTTTTATCTATCTGAGATACGCAGTTGCCAAGATAACTCATCGATCCATAGCCTCAGTGTCTCCTTATCTACGAATTCGCGACTAGCCTCTGCAGCCAAAATACAGTCACAGGCAGCGGCTGCCAAAGTGGCCGCATCAATCATCGTAAGTCCATTTCCTAGGGCTGCAGCTAGTGCAGTTGCCGCCGCATCATGCAGACCTATCTGCTGGACCGCTGATGGAGACATGCAAGGAATGTGCAAAGGCTCCTCATTAGCACGATACAATGTCACTCCTTCAGTACCCCTCAGAACTAGTAGCGCCTGCCAGCCGTAACGAGAAATTAGGTCACCTGCAGCCTTGGCTTGGTCAGTAATCCCTTGTCTTCGAGCCAATAGATTAAGTCCGCGATTCTCAAAAAGAGCGACGTCGGCCCCTGCACTCCTGTCTAAACCCGTCAATTTCGGGTCTGCGATGACGGGTAATTCAGCTCTCTTGGCTGCTGCGATCAGCATCAGCGATGTATCTGTATCCAATACTCCCTTGTCATAATCCGACAGGACAACCGCACTACTATTGGAAATTTGAGACATTGCACTCTGAGTGACTGTTTGCCTAATGTCATCGGATATCGCGTCACGGGGGCCTCGATCGGCTTGCAATAATATCTGACTTTCTTCGAGTAAACTTTCTCTACTGCCATAGAATCGAATCTTAGTCAATGTATTCCGCTCTGGTACTGTTTGAATACCCTCAGAAGATATACCGTGTTCGGATAATTTAGTAACAATTGTTCTGCCCTCCCTATCGTCTCCAACACAGCAATGGAGGCTGACTTGCATACCTAGAGATCTGAGACCCAATGCGATGTGGGCTGCAGCCCCTGGTGTTTCTTCTGTACGCATTATCTTCAATACAGGAACCGGTGCAGTCGAATCCAGATTATTCGCATATCCGTGATGGAATCTATCCAACATAACATCCCCAATCAATGTCACCTTAGACTCTCCCATAGAGTCCAGCATGTTACTCAGTCTCGATAGAATCGATGCTCTATCTGTGTCGTCATCCATGAAGCTCCGTAGTGCGTGATGTGAATGATGTTTGCCACCGCTGAACTCAAGTTGGGAACCTTATGGCGAAGCCGTGGAGAAGCACCCCGAAGGTTGGATTTACTCTGGCCAGGCATCTGAAAGACTGTGGTCAAAATCGGCAATTGGTAGGCCAATGGGTGAGTTGGGTCTGCTGCTGAGTGGAGCAGAGGTAATTTTCTGTCATGAACATAGACACATAGATCTCCCACATTCAGATTGGATGGCAGAGGCTGTAATGGAAAATACCAGAATTATTGATGAAGCGTCAATAATAGAGGCCCTTAGGGTCCCTGGAAATAAGATTGTGTTAAGGAATAATCTCAGTGTTCTGGGTGTTGAATCATCTCATTCTACATGGGCTGCGAGATGGCCCTCGGATAAACATCCTAGGGAGAAAGAACCTGTCTCCGAGATTAGATGGTTTCACGCTAGTGCTGAGCTCGACATTGAGGATTTACAGGCCTGGGCTGATGAAGTTACGTCGATCAATAGGATTGCTGAGGTGATTGTTGTCGATGATGAAACATCGGTCGTCACATATCGAGTAAGTATTGAGTCTCCTCGCGGAGATATGGGTGATTTGGACGAAGCGAGCATCGGAAATATCCGGGATAGGGAGTTTAAGCCACTGGCCAATGGTGGCGTAATTATCCTGGATGCAAATCTATGGCCTGAAGAGAGGATTGGAATTCCACACCCAAACGGCCGAATGTTGGATTCAATCACATCTGAATTGATTTATTCAGATGGTGAAGAGCTTTTCTCGATGGGATCTAGCATACTAGTTGATCTGTTATCAAGGGGGCTTCACTGTAGGCCCGGATTCAAGTACGGAACAAGATGGAGATGTTACGACAGACCACTGGGTGAAGAGCATGCGCCATGGCTAGTCGTACACCCCGCAGAAGCTCCTTCGGATTGGGAAGGAGCCTGCCTAGCCTCTAGATTGGCATCGGGAGTTGGAAAGACATGGTTACATCCTTTGCAGATCGATGATTCTTGGGTCTACCTTTCGATTTCAAGACCACCGCCCGATTCCAGATGGAGTAATCCGAATAGGAGATGATTATTCTCTACGACCGCCGGTTACAATTGATATTGCCAGAAGTATCGAAATAACTAGTAGGCCATTGGAAGGTTCTGCGAACCACGCCAGCCAACCATCTCCAGTGAATGGAGATTCGGCCTCTAGCAGTAATGGTATACGGTGCTCGTGCCCGTGATTATCTAAGAGTACGATGGTGCCCCTTGCAAGCATCCCTGGCTCTAGGAGCCCCATTGGATCGACATCTAATACAATCGGATCTCCGGGAGATAAGGTAGCAGGTGTCTGAGCAGACGCGATTCTGGAGGTCGCACCTTCAAGAGCGATTGAATATGTTACTTCACCATCGCCTTCATATTTTGGAGTCAGGCTGATTATTGAGGGATTTTCCCAAGAAATTACAGAGAACAACTCTTCATTGGACATCCTGTGTCCAATAATGTTGACTTCTAGTGAAATGTCTCGTTTACTCTCTTCTTCGCAGCCGATGGTTCCAGTCAAGGTGAAGGAAGCAGAAGGTGCGTCTTCGGAACTCAAAATCTGAACATCGTATGTTCCTTCAGGGATTGTTATGTACTCAGGGGGTGAGTTATCTGACTGATGAGTCCTGAGCGCGATCTCCAGATTGCACGTCATAGTTGTCGTTACTTCAACAAAAATAGATTCTGTGGGCAGTAATTGTACTGGAGATCTTGGGGTTAAAGAAACTACATTAGAAGACATATCGACAGTAATCGAAACGGTTGCCGAATCATCAGATATATCTTGGACTAAAATGGTCCATTCAACTAGTCTGCCTCGATTATCCCTTATCTTCATTCCAGAGGCTCCGAAGGATTCTCCTGTGTCGAAAACATCACCAGGACTTCCGGAGTCTCTACCTCTTTCCAATGCGGCATCGCCATCTGCCTCGATTATTCTGACCCAGGCATTATCTGGGTCAGTGTTTACTAGATTTTCAACAGGATTGCCATTGTTCTCATCAGAATGCTCAACTAAAATGCCATGACCTGGTAAATCTGAATCGAATCCCGAGTTTCCTCTGTAGGTAACCCATATCTTCTCACCCGGAGCAATCGGTATTGCTAGACCTTGGCCCCCTTGCGATACGGGCTCAAGCAAATGAGTTGAGTTGGTCAACAATTCGAGTTCGGAGTATCTGTTAGCACCAATCAAATCCAATGTAGCAGCTCCTGGTAAAGCGGGGGTGTTCCCATTATCATTCCAATTTCCACTGGCCATGATGTCCCAGTCGCCTAACCCATTCCAGTTTGATGACGGGATATCGCTGTGAACATCATACAAGTCGTATGCCCCCATCTGGTGCAGCATTTCATGGATTACAGTACCAATTCCAGAATCTAATGATGCTATTGTGTAGTGATTAACTGACCAGTCCCCGATTTGTAAAGGTTCGATAAGCCAAGACATGTGACTCCATAGAGCATCGGAGCCAGCGCCTGATTCTTGGGCGCGACCGGAATGAAGTATGAGTAGTCGATCTACAGCTCCATCTCCATCAAAGTCCCATTTTGTAAGGTCCATGCCATCTAACAAATCACTACAAGATGCCTCGACTAAACCATCTACTGAAACGTCCCTTTCTTCATCGGAATCGTAACCCCAATGGCTCTCAGAGTTGGGGGATGTCCAAATTCTATCCGAGATAGTGGCTTTCAGAATAGACTGGGAGCCGCTCATCTGATCTATGTAGCGACTAGCCGGGCCATCAGAAACAAACATCGCATCTGCCTTGTTTTGATCGAATTGTCGATTCGGGAATTCCACCCTAAGAACCAACCATTCTTCTATTTCTTGCAATCCGACTAACTCGGGCTCTTCAGAAGAAATCGGAGCCTGATTACCTAACCAATCATCGAGTACCTCTGGACTAGTGTTTGCCCACGCCCCTAGCAGTAGGATAATTGCTGCAAGAGCAGCGCGGGCTGGGTTCATGGAGCGACGTCTAATATTTCCACCTTTCAATCCAATGTAGTCTCGGTTACAATTTGAGTCGAATGTATCACTGATTTGGCCTTCCAATGATCAGAATTGGTTCTGATATCATCCAACCAACCCAATCCGCTCAAGTTGCATTCTACTGAATTAAGGCTCTTTTTGAAATTATCAGGAAGGGGGGTTGCATCACATCCTGTAACCACCAAATTAGTGATTGAGTATTGCATTACCAAGTCGGCTAGAGCGTCTTGCTCATTCCTATTAAGGCACAGTGCATCACAAGTAGGGGTCGCGATACCATCCGGTACAACTCCCTCAGGTATCTTAGGGCAGACACCTTCACAGGAACAGTCAACTATGGCCATTCTCAGAGAGTTTCGATTTGGAGATATATCATGCACATTGAAACTTCTCCTGCCCAATGTAGAAGCAGGTAAACTAGATGAAATTCGTTCTGCAATAAGCATTGAAATTAAAGCAAACAAAATCCGAAGTCCGTCAAATTCAGAGGGAAGAGTAAGGAAAAGTACACCACCAATAATCACTAGTAACCTATTGCGAAGTCTGGTAGTCCCGTTCTCGACCAATCCCAATAGACGAGCCAAGGAAAGTGCCACAGTGGCAATTGTGATACAAAGGATTGCCCAAGTTACTCCGATTGCTAGACTGAAGATAGCAGCCGCATCGTATCTGGTACCAACGCCTTCAAGAGAATCTGCTGCGATCGCTTCCTCAAGAAGCACAGGAAATGCAAGCCACCAGAAAAAAATTGTAGCCAGTGGTAGAATCAATGTGCAAAATGCTAGAATCGATGCAAACCAAGTTCGCTCACTTGGTAATAACCCAGGTGAGGCAAATCTCTGAAGTCGGATAGAAAGTAAAGGCATGATTGTCATTACCGACAATAGGATTGAAATTGCCCATTTCATCTCTAGCCAATCAAATGGAGAATAGATAGAAAGATCCAGTGAAGAGTTTCCCAGCGGTAACGAATTGAGCCAAGAAGTCATCAGAGAATCGCTCGCATACCCCCATAGAAAAGATGAGATTATCACAAGGATTACTGTTTGCCGGAAAATAGAGTATAACTCTGAAAGATGCTTTGGAAATCCTATTCTGAGTGAGCTTGGGTGTTCCATACTTCTCAGAGGATGTCCTTGACCTCGCGTTCAACTCTAGTGGCCAATATTGTCCTGTATACTCCATACGCTGCCCATGCGCTGAGGAAGAAGGCGCATCCGGTTAGGAACCCAGTTAGGTCTGTAATTCGAGTACCCTCGTGGACTATGCTAGCGGGAGGGAATCCAATCGCCGTATCCGAAGATAGCCATCGAACTCCGACGATGAATGATGCTACACTGAGTAAGCCCCGGCGAATTGCTTGTGGATATGCTAGCTCATTTGCTAAATAATCGGGTCCATCGCCATAGCGTCTTTCAAGAACTTCTTTTTGGACAATTGCCCCGACTAATAGAGCGACCAGGCTTGTCCAATACAGGGCATTGCCCTGCTGGTAGATACTGAGGGCTAGGGCTGCTTGTCTCTCTGCTTCCTTCTGAGCCTCCGATTCCTCCATGACAAACAGAGTATCGTAATCCCCAACGGAGATTGTTCTGGTCTCTAAGGTAGCAGCATCATCCCCAGCGGCAATCGTTCCCGGTGGGCTTATCGAAAAAGATAGGATGTTCCAATAATCCATCTCATCGGGTACGCCACCACCGTCTACAGAATTACCAACAAGCCAGAAATTTACTTGGCCAACATCTTCTGTAGGCGAAGTCCATGTTAGATCCCAGATTCCATCTGTATCGGGTTCTGAATGAGATACATCTTCAGGAGCATCTTCGGCTTGTCTGAGCTCTTCATCTTCCGACCAAGAGAAGGCACCTATGCCATCGGAAGATAATAGGAACCCGGCCTTAGTGTTACCATCTTCGCCAGCCAGCGTAAGGGAGTCGGCTACAGTGATTGTGAGTGGATAAGATGTGTCTGTATCATACATCACTGGAACTCCGGTAATCATCACAATGACTCTGTCGGAAGTGGCGCCATTGTTGTGACATGAACAGCCGTATTTCACAGTGGACTCATCGTTACCATTGAGTGCTGATGGTCCACCACTCATCCCCAAAGCAGGGAGTGCTAGAATGGTCAATATTACCAAGCAAACCGAGGCTTTGGTCAGTGCTGCTCGCATTGTCACCGGTACCACCTCGTCGGTTGGAGTCTCATAACCGTTGCCTGAACGCATCCCAGAGGGATGCGCTGACTCACAACTCCTTCAATGCCGAGTTAAGTTCATTCATCATCTTCTTACCATCGCCAAAAAGCATCATTGTCTTGTCCATGTAAAAGACATCATTGTCGACTCCGGCGTAGCCAACAGAAAGGCTCCTCTTGATGATTACAACTACTCTGGCCTTGTCGACATCTAGGATAGGCATCCCTGCCAAAGGACCCTCTCCGGTTCGAGCTGCTGGATTGGTCGTATCATTAGCACCGATTACCAAAGCAACATCGCAATCTGGGAATTCGGAATTGATGTCGTCCATCTCGATGAGTTTCTCATAGGGGACGCTCGCTTCAGCCAATAGGACGTTCATGTGTCCCGGCATTCTACCTGCTACTGGATGTATAGCATAGGAAACATCACAGCCCTCTGCTTCCATCAAATCTGCGAACTCCTTGACTGCGTGCTGACTCTGACTGACTGCCATCCCATATCCTGGGACGACAATTACCTTCTGGGCGCCATCTAGAACCATTGCGACTTCTTCTGGATCGCTGCCGACCTTACTACGAGTCAACTGGTCCTTCTCACCTGACCCGCCAAACGCCTTGAATAGGACATCGGGTAGAGTTCTATTCATCGCCTTGCACATGATGAAAGTAAGAATTAATCCTGCTGCACCGACCATTGAACCTGCAATGATTAGGACATTGTTTCCGATTACGAATCCAGTGAATGCGGCTGCTATTCCTGATAGCGAGTTTAGTAGGCTAACTACTACAGGCATATCTGCACCACCTATTGGCATTACGAATAGTATGCCAAGTAGACTTGAGAAGCCCACTATCATCCAAATGTAGTCCCTATTAGTCGGGTCATCGATGGTCATCCAAATCAATGCTAGAGAGGTTGTAAGGAGAAGTATCTTGACGGTATTCAACCACTTAGGGCCCCATGTAGGGAAGCTAATCCACTTAGAGCGGCCACGCTCATCCTTCTTACTAAATGGGACATAGAAACCTCCTTTGAGTTTCATCATCGCCACAAGAGAGCCAGTCAGTGTTACCCATCCAACTATCCCTGAAAGCCCAATAGCTATCCAGATTGCATACAACTCGATTCCGGCATCTGGAACGTTTCCTTGCTGTAATCTACCTAAAACCTCTGAAAGAGCGACCAATGCAGACGCCCCCCCTCCAAAACCGTTGAACAATGCAACGAGTTCGGGCATTCCTGTCATCTCCACTCTAGTGGCCATCAAAGCTCCAATAATAGCACCAATAGCGAGGCCTCCGACAATCAATTCCCAACCAATAACTCCTTCTGATTGCATTCGTGCCAATGTTACTAGAACTGCTAGGAACATTCCCATCGCACCCATTCTATTGCCCTGAGGAGCAGTTCTAGGACTTGAGAGTCTCTTGATTCCAAGGATGAATAGGGCCGCCGCCATCAGATAGCCGATATCCCAAACTGCTGCATCTACCAATCACTCACCCCCCTTTCTCTTCTTGCCAGCAATCATCTCAAGCATCCTATTTGTGACCATGAATCCGCCGACTACATTGATGGTGGCCATAACTAGAGCAGCGAATGCAAGCCAAGCGGCTGTTCCCGGATCGCCTTCGTTGAATGCAGTGTTGGAAAGAATCAATGCGCCGACTATGGTAATTCCGGAGATTGCATTGGCGCCTGACATTAGAGGTGTATGCAGAGTCGGTGGAACCTTGCTGATCAACTCAAATCCTAGGAAAATAGCTAAGATGAAAACGGTGATGCTACCAATCAGAGCTGCTACGGTCAGACTCACTCTACCACCTCCGATAGTCTAGACTGTTTAGGATGAATCTCGCCATTAGCGCATATTAGCACTCCACCCATACCGGGTACGTGGAAATCTGAGTCTTCCTCGGCTCCGACCAATACATCATCTTCCATCGAGAGGGTAAATTCTCCATCTATCATCAATGAGGAGACGAAGTTTGTCAGATTGTTCGAATAAAGCATGCTAGCAGTAGAGGCAATTGTACCTGGCAGATTCTCTATTCCGACAATTGTAACATCATTGTTGACAATGGTTTGCCCGGGTTCTGTCAACTCACAGTTACCTCCGACATCAGCGTTCATGTCGACAATAACAGAACCTGGTTTGAATGAGGCAACAGCGCTTGCAGGGACGGTAATTGGGGCCGGCCTTCCGAAGATTCTAGCCGTAGTGACAATGACGTCGGCATCCTTGGCTACTTCACAGACAGTGTCATTGACCTTTTGAATAAACTCTGGAGTCAGGGGCTTGGCATAGCCTGACTCGTCTTCGAAATCATCCATTCCCTCTACTTCGATAAATCGGCCACCCACAGACTCGATTTGCTCAGCTGCTGACTTTCGAACATCCGATGCGAATACGATTGCCCCTAGTCGCTTGGCCGTTGCTATTGCTTGCAATCCTGCAACACCACTGCCCATGATGACGAACTTTGCAGGCTTTACAGTTCCCGCACTAGTTGTCATCATTGGAATGGCTTTGCCAAGTTGGGCTGCTCCCATAAGGACGGCCTTGTAACCAGCAAGGTTGTCTTGACTGGAGTTGACATCCATTGACTGGGCCCTAGAGAGTCTTCGAGGAATCATGTCCATACTAAGCAAAGTGATTGAGGAATCCATGCACTGCTTGACTCGCTCTGGGTTTCGGAAAGGATCGGCTACACAAGCCAAGACTTGTCCATTTTTCATTTCGGAAGTTTCGGGCATGTGGATGGTTACTAGAAGGTCGGCGGAAAGTGCCTCATCTCTGGAAGTAATACTGCCACCCTTGGACTCATATTCTGCATCAGAATAACTCGATGAAGAACCTGCTCCAGATTCAACTAATACTTTGAATCCGGCTTTACTCAACTTGGGTATCGAATTGGGAACGATGGCGACTCTATTTTCCCCCTCAGGCTCAGTTATGACTCCAAGTTTCATGTAAATGCCTCCACATTGAGCCGTAGGCTCATTCTCAACAAGGCACTCCAGATTGAGGCACTTCTTGAAGCCGTCGCCCAACCATTCAGTATGCTAGAGTGCGAGCACAAGTCCAGAACAGTAATGCTAAGTTCGGAGTCGTCGGCGAGCAAGCGAGGATAACATGTCGAGAGGAGCGGGCAAGGTTGCTGTGATTGGAGCGGGGAATGTTGGTGCGACATGCGCTTTTGTTCTAGCGCAGAAAAATATCGGAGAAGTAGTCCTTCTGGATATATACGAGGGTTTTGCCAAGGGAAAAGCTCTCGATATGAGCCAAGGCGGACAGATTCTCAACTACGATGGGAAAATCACTGGTACCAAGGACTACGAAGATATCGCCGATTCAGATGTTGTTGTAGTCACTTCCGGATTCCCGCGGAAGCCAGGAATGACTCGTGAAGACTTGGTGGGAAAGAATGCTGATATCATCTCACAAGTAGGGCAGGGCATCAAGGAGCATGCTCCTAACTCCGTTATCGTGATGGTCACTAATCCCCTAGATCTAATGACCTATCACATGCAGAAAGTAACAGGATTCCCTCCTGAAAGAGTAGTGGGGCAAGCCGGCATATTGGATTCAGCTAGGATGACTCACTTCATCGCAGAGGAGTTAGGAGTCTCCAATGAGGACGTCCAAGAAATGGTTCTTGGAGGCCATGGGGATACCATGGTACCCCTACCTCGTTACACCACTGTCTCTGGAATACCTATCACCCAATTAATGGATGGCGATACTATTGATGCGATTTCCAAAAGGACCGCTGGCGGAGGGGGCGAGATTGTCAAACTTCTTGAGAAGGGGAGTGCATTCTATGCACCCGGTTCTGCAGCTGCAATAATGGCAGAGTCAATACTCAAGGACAGGAAGCGAAGTCTACCCTGCAGTGCCTATCTTACTGGCCAGTATGGTCTTGACGATATTTACATCGGAGTTCCAGTAATTCTAGGTAGAAATGGTGTGGAATGTATTGTCGAATTGGAACTAGAGGATTCAGAGTTGGAAAGTCTGCAAGGCTCTGCTGAGTTCTATAAGGAGCAGTTGAGTTCGATTCTTGGATACTAGGCATTAGTTTCAGTGATTACATGAGAGAAGATAGAAACTGTGAGCACATACACCTCGAACACGACGGTAAGTTGCTTCTAGTTGATATCTTTGGAAACGGCCCTGCCATCCCCAAGAAAGGCAGAACTGATTGGCAGGGAGATAATTTTCTGATTAGGCTCCCAACCCCTCAAGAAGCCACCTCAATGGGCCTAACTTGGAAGGAAAGGCGTGTTAATCGATTTAGGCTAGGTCAAGATGACCATGTCGTCATCGTCGCCACTCCTGATGTTCCTTGGCCCGAACATTGGGCATGGAAAGACGCTGTAATTTCAGATAGTGCAGTCGACCCGGTAGCTCGTGAATCGGTCTATCGTACCCTACACAGAGTGGTCAGTAAGGTTGTCATCACGAACTCAAATAATGAGATACTAATGGCCAAGGTTACGCGTGGCTTCTTTACAGGTTGCTGGACTCTTCCTGGTGGTTTCGTCGATTACGCCGAGCACCCTCGCAAAGGAGCCGAGAGAGAGGCCCTCGAAGAGTTGGGAATCAAAATCCTAATTCCTGATCCCAAAGGAGAATCTGGTATTGCCTCTGAAGGAGATGATGGGGCAGTAATCCAACAGGCGATTTTTCAGCAGGATGGCATCAATTGGTTGTCATTCACTTATCATTGCAAAGCGGATATTCCTGCAGAAGATATCGTCCCCAAGGACGATGAAATCGAAGAGGCTCGTTGGTTCTCGAAATCTGAAGCGATGAGAAATGCTGTTTCATTATTCGATATAGAAGCTATTCGCCGGCTCGAATAGTGGTGGGCCCGCCAGGATTTGAACCTGGGTCAAATCGTCCCAAACGATCTAGCATAGACCAGACTAACCCACGGGCCCGGATTGCCTCCCACTAGAGGTGCTGAGATGAAGGTTACTGGAGCCAGATCCAGGCCTCGGGCCCCTTCCTGATGAGAATTCCCTCGAGTTCCGCACTCCCAATCACTCGCTCTGCAGTAGGCTCTTCGTAGCCCTCTTTGAGTAACTCACGCGATAGTGATTCGACAGTCAAAGTCCCATCTGAAGAAGTAGACTGCTTCAATATCCTACGAATCGCCTCGGGCCCTCCTCTAGACATGGTTGATTTTGTTTCAGCCTTTGCTTCCTGAATAGACAGCTTAGATTCAACCTCTTGGGCTATCCCGTCAGGTAGATTTGATTTCGCTACAGCATCAGATAGCTCATCAGGCGATTCAAAAAACTTCGACTCAGAGCCTTGTGTTGAGCCACAATGAGGGCATGCGCGCCTTGCACCTCTGGGTGAGCCGAAGGCACTTCCACAAGTACATCGAACAAGTGCCCAATGCTTCTCCACAAACTATGCGTAGTCTCGAGGTTCAATAGGTTGTCCCGAGAGATTGAGTCTTCTAGGGGCCGGGTTGATGTACACATCCTGTGTACGCGACTCGTGCAGAGACTCAGGGTCGGCTTGGGCTGGTTGCTAGCGATTGCCTTCATTTTGATGTCAGGTAGGTCGTTCGCTGAGACGGGTGAGTTAACTACTGAGTCGTGGGGATTTCTATTGCTAACACCTCTGGCTTTGACTCTTGCATTGAGTCCGAATATGCCTTGGGAAGCAGCAGAAAGTGAAGTAACTCAATGGGATGACGATGAAGATGAATCAGAATCCATCACTCAGGCTCCGGACCCTGAGGAATTGGGTTTCGATGTACCTGTATTGTGATTATGTCAGCCTTAGAGTCTCTAGGTTGGCAGGAGCATAGGTCTGTACTCTGAATCTCTCCCTTAAGCCCTGGCGGAATGCATTACAGGTCTGAGGATCGCCGTGATGACAAATTATTTTTCGAGGTGTTGGATTTAGAGCCGAGACGTAATCGAACAACTGGTTCCTATCGGAATGTCCACTGAATCCATCTATAGTTACAGTATTGCATCGGACATCGATCATCAAGGTCTGGCCACCGTCTGAGAGTGGTACTTGTGGGTGGCCCTGTTGAAGTCTCCTACCTAGGGTTCCAGATGCCTGATATCCAACGAAGCACAGGGTGTTTCCAGGCTCGGGCGCCCAGTGCTTGAAATACTCAACAATAGGGCCTCCGGTCATCATACCACTTGTAGCCAACACGATGCAAGGACTTGGGTCAAGCAAAATGCTTTCTCGCTGTTCCCTTGATTCAACTTGCTTGAACCAAGGTGAATTGAATGGGTTCTCCGAGCCACCCTTAAGCATCTTACCTCTTAGGTCACGATTGAGGAAATTGGGATGGCTCGAGTGAATTGCAGTGGCTTCTGCAATCATCCCGTCTAGCCAGACGGTTACTGGTTTGATGTTCCCTGATTTGAACAACTGATCGATGGCAATCATTACCTCTTGGGAACGTCCTACTGCGAATACTGGACAGAAAATCTTGCTGCCTCTTCCAAGAGAGTCCTGAATTAGATCCTGCAACTCTTGACTGGCCTGCTGCCTAGTGGGTTGAATATCTTGAGGTCCGCCATAAGTGGATTCGATTACGAGGGTCTCGACTTTAGGGAATCTGACTGTAGCCGCATCGAATAACCAGGATTTCTCATACTTGATGTCTCCAGAGAAGAGGAGCTTGTGCTCGCCTTTACCCTCGCCAATCTGCATGTACACGCTGGAAGAGCCTAGGATATGTCCTGCATTCTCCATTGTCATCTTGATATCGGGCGAGATGTCGGTCTTGTCACCCCAGTTGACATCTACTATATGCTTGATACACTCTTGAATGTCGGCCTTTGAGTAAGGTGACTCATTGCCCTCTGCCTGTGCCACCTTGATGTAGTCAATTTGCAGTAGAGTCATTAGGTCACGAGTCGGAGGAGTGCAGTAGACTGGTCCTCGATATCCATACTTGAATAGTACAGGAAGCATGCCGATGTGATCTATGTGCGCGTGAGTAATGACAATGGCATCTAAATTGTCAAGTGGCAATAGTTCAGGTGCCGTGAAGAAGGGTTCGACTTCGCTCCGGTTGGTTGTGGGTTTAGCACCACAGTCGACGAGTACTTTGGATTCGTTAGTTGTCACTAGATGCATCGCCCTGCCGACTTCTCGATATGAGCCAAGAGCGGTTACTCTAACCCAAGGCTCTCCCGGCCTAGGAGGCCGGTAAATTCTGGTTCCAAATTTCCTCATTAGAGACTTTCTATCTTCGGCCATCTCCTTTCTGTAGCGTCTGATGTCGTGCTGAGTTCTACTCTCGATTGCAGGCGCCCTAACCACATCAATTAGCCAACCAATCTCATCTCTTAGAGCCTTGATGTTTGACCCCTTAGGGCCGACTGCAGCAGAAGGGTCGTCGCACTCAAGAGTGACTTGACAAATTGCTGGATCAAGCCAAGTCTTTCGGAGTTTTGCTTCATCAGGAATGAATTTCAGAATCGCGTCGTGAACAGCGTCTTCTTCTGCGAGCAAATCGGGGTGAGGGCGGATGACGATACGGCGTTTAACGGCCTTGGCAATTCTAACAGTCAGATTATCTCCTGAGCCTCCGAAAGCTGAGGGTTCATCCGTGATGATTGAGATTGATCCGGCTTCTAGGTCGACTTCATAATTGATATCACTGGGGACCAGTTTGGATATCTTTTTCTTCAATTCACTCAAAGTTAGTCGCATTTCTTCACATCCATGGTGAACTCACGGTTAGCGCTGTCACCCGAAAGGGCGCAATGGCACTAGGCCGGGAGTTTAGATTGAGGATAATAGGTTGGTGACCTCGTCCTCAGGCATCTGCTGAAAACCGTGATCTGCAGTTATCACAGCCAAATCCATCCCATTACCGCTAGCCGCATCTCTCTGGGCCGAAGCCAGTAAAGCCTTGGCAGCAACCTTGAGAGCCTCGTCTTGCGACATACCCTCAGAAAACTGGTCTTCAAGGACGCCGTACATGTACGGGCTACCAGAACCTGTGGCGCAGTATGCGTCAGGAATCGAACCGCCTGCAGAATCGATACTATAGACACTAGAACCGGAATCATCCACGCCAACGATCAGTAATTGCACATAATGAGGTCGACCTACCAGTATGTTAGCAGTTAGAGTGGCCGCACCCTTCACGGTCATCGGCTTGCCATGTTTGAGTTCGTAAAGTCGCAATTCTGCGGCGAGTGTGCGTGAAAGAGATTGGGCGTGTCCAACAAGGCCTGCTGTAGTCAGAGCCACCGAATCCGATATCTTGAACAACTTCTGGACGCTTTTGTTAGCAATGAAATGCCCCATAGTGGCCCTGTGGTCAGCACCTACTACAACCCCTCCATCGAATGTGATTCCGATTGTGCTAGTCCCTGTCTTGACTACGTCGGCGCTTTCGTTCATGATTTCACCTTGCTGAAGTCCCAGCAAACGGTTCTCGGTTCAGGACCCTTATCAATGCGACGGGGTTGCAGACTGGATATAGTCACAATGTAGTCTAATCGTGATTTGCGATGATACTGAACCGCAGAAGTCAAGACAACGCGTAATGGCGCCCTGTCATGCATAGGGATGATAGTAGTGAGCCACGCTGGATAGAGATGCCCAGTGTGGATGATGCTCCAAGCTACGACTTAGAGCCAGGTCAGAACTATCACGACTTAGGTGAGCGTTATCCTGATGCACCCGTACCTAGAGGAATCAGAGATGCTATAGTTCACCGAGCCTCACTTGATGACATTACTGGAGTATCTAAGGTGATGGATTGGGTTTCTGATGGAGATTTAGTAATCGTAGAGATGAGTAATCTTCTCGCCCGCGAACTAGAATTGCAAACCGCGGTTGAAAGAATTCGTGATTTCGTCGAAGAGGATATTTCTGGAGAAGTTGTCAGATTAGGCGATACAAGACTGCTCCTACTGCCGAACGATTTTGAGAGTGTCAAGGGGCCCGAAAGAGGATCCCCTACGTACTACTGAGGATAACATGGAGAGTACGATTGAGCAACCCTGTCCGGTGTGCCACTCTCCGAGTGGCCTTACTATGATTGCACATACAACTGAAATTCCTTATTTCGGTGAGCATACTCAACTAACTGTTGTTTGCGACGCATGCGGATGGAAGCACACGGATTTCATTCCTGCCGAAGGAAGGAAGCCTGGTTCTTGGAGTCTGCAAATTGATTCACCGGACCACATGTCTACGCGCATTGTCCGTTCAGGCTCTTGCACAGTGAGACTAGTTCAGTTGGATTTGGAAGCCTCCCCTGGCGGGGCTTCTACGGGTTATGTCTCGAATATCGAAGGAGTTCTGATTAGATTCAAAGATGTTATTGAGACCCTAATGAGGGATGCAGAAGATGAAATTGTTGGGAAATGTACTGAACTATTGGAAGAGTTAGAGAAAGTCAGAGATGGTGATGCATCAATTGAACTGCAATTGCTAGATCCTCTAGGGCACAGTCAAATTTTGCATGAAGATGCGATTCCCAGAGAGCTTTCTGAAGAAGAGTTGACATTACTAGATTCAGGGCCAATGGTCCCGGTATTCGACTCAAGTGATTTCGCCTAGAGAGCATCGGGAGAGAGGAACTCGTCCAACCTATCTGACCACATGTCTCTGCGTTCGGCAAGGACTTGTAGCCAGTCCCATGCCTTATCGATGCAAACCTGCTTAATTTCTCCAGCCAACATTCTGCCACTCTCATAATCTGATTTGATTTCAAGCAGAGCATTGTCGTCGCGTTCAAAGAAGAATTGTAGATACTGGAATGCCACATCCTTAGAGCAGTCTCCGCCCAAGCGACGATGTTCCTCAATGGTTGGCTGGCCACCACTAAAAGATCGCTTTATCTTACGCTCCAAATCTTCAAATGATTCGTCCATGAATATCGTAGTCTCGGGCTGAGAAGATGACATTTTGTCACCATTTAGTCCGACTGCGAAGCGGTGGTAAGTAGAGCATGGTGGCATCAGCCCCATTCCGCCCATCTCTCGCTCTAGGCCAAGTAGGCACATACGAATCCTAGCAATGTCCTCAGTACTGGCACCGGGTATCTCCAGAGTTCCGTGTTTATGGTTGGCAATCTGATCCGAGTAACCCAATGGGGCGATTGCTGCAGCGATGCGTTCAAACAGTGCCTTTCTCGCCTCGGCGTCTACTTTACCTCCAATTACACCCAAAGCAGTCTGATTACTATCTTGAATTGATAGTGCTACGGTAACTCCTCCCTTTGAGCGGGGTTTTACATTAAACCAATGCGTCTTGCCTGCGATGCCGCGAGTCAATCTCAGATGAGGATCCTGATCAATACCTACAGGCACCACAATTGGCCGCAGTCCACCGAATTCGTCAAGTTGTGGGTGGATGATATCGCCAACTTGGACGAGTGGTGCTTGGACATGTGCGAGATTAGTATCTCCCTCAAAGCCATAAATTGCTTCAAACTCAGATAGATTGGTCCTACGGCCGAGAGTAAATGCAAGTCGCTGGACCTCTGGGCGAGAGCTCTGAAAATACACGTTGGTTTTCTCAGGATCGAGTCCCAATGCAGCGTAGTTGAGAACGTATTCCTCAATTGCGGTTTTTCTGCCATTCTCGAGAGAAGTGTTTCTGGTCGCCAGAGCCTCAAGGTCTGCGACGGTGACGGTGATATCTGCCCCTTGGTCTTGAAACCACTTGACTTGATCGATTACCATAGAGTGGCCTAGGTGCATTCTGCCGCTGGGCATCAATCCGGTCAGCACACCAAAAGGTTCGGAACGTTTCATGCAGCCTAGAACTACATCGAGATCGCGGTGTGCAAACACAATTCCCCTCCGGTGTAGCATGCTGGGATTAGGGATTCTGGAGATGTCCACTGAACCGAGGCCAAATTGTTCGATTATCCTAGCATAGTCTTGCGACTGCTCGGACGACCATGGGTCAATGCGGCCTCCTGCCATGCCCCTAGGCCAGCGATTCCCTCAATCAAGGCATCGCCGCTCTCGGGCCTCAAAGCGCGACCATTAGACAAAATACGGGAAACCGCCTCGAGGAACTATGGCAGTAATCCATTGCTTGGGAACTGGATTGGTTGGTGCATGGGTTGCTAAGAGGCTTGCATCTGTCGGTCACGAGGTTCACGCCTACGATATTCATCCTCATCGAGTTCTAGGAATCGATGGGATTACTGCTCATACTTGCGATGTCATAGAAGAGATAGTTCATTTGTATGAAAATGGGCCTGTTGATATGGTGGTGAACATGCTCCCAGGGGACATAGGGCATGTGGCTACAACCAATCTAGCCGAGGATGGGTATCGAGTTGTGGACCTTAGTTTCAGCAAGTTCACCCCAGATAGAGATGATGAAAAGGCTCGAGATTATGGTTCAACAATCCTATGGGATGTGGGAATCGCTCACGGATTATCGAATATGTTTCTAGCAGTTGCCGACAGAAGAATTGGCCCATTGGTGAAAGCGGAAGTTTGGGTCGGAGGAAATCCAACCGGCCCAGTAGGCGAATGGAAGTATATGGCCCCGTTCTCCCCAATTGATGTGATTGCAGAATACACTAGACCTGCTAGAGTAATTCGAGAAGGAGAGGAAGTGATTCTTCCAGCTTTGAGTGAGCGACATTTGGTCGATACCGGGGAGCATGGAGAGATGGAGGCTTTTCTGACCGACGGGTTGCGCTCAGTATTGAAATCAATTCCAGTAGTTGATATGTCAGAGTATACAGTTCGTTGGCCTGGCCATATACAGAAATTTATCGATACAAGAGATTCTGGAGAACTGGATGAAAACGATCTGATTGGCCAATGGTCATACGATCACAAGATTCCGGAGTTCACTTGGATGAGAGTGAGGGCTCAGGGGATAAATGAAGAGGTTCTCGAGTGGGAAGTTGAAGATCACGGAGGAGATGATGGGCATTCAATGGCAAGGGCAACAGGTATGGTCACCGCTTGCTGCGTGGAAGCATGGCTTGATGACTCCGAAATGTTGCCTCCGGGAGTTCATGCACCTGAAGCCTTAGGTGCCGATGTAATCGCTAGAATCGTAGAGACAATGAAATCCGAAAGGGTTCGAATCGTGGGCCCTGATATTGGGAATTAGTGAGATTCTGCGTCCTTCTTGATGAGGTATATGATTGACAACGGAGTTGCAATCAGTATAGTTAGTGCTAGAGCAGGTAAGAACCAACTCTGCTCGACACCTGCAGGCCTCTCAATCAGCCATGTGAATACGAGTTCGGAGTTGACGAAATCAGCAGTCCATTGAAACAGGTTGGTTGTGTGATGACCAACAATTGTGACGGCATGATGATGATCATTGAAAGTCGTCATTGGATTACTCAGCATAGTATTGGGTTCGGTATCGAGCTCAATCGTTAGTGTAGTGCCGGGAGCTTGTGTAAGGAGAATTCCACCCTCGACTTGTCTCCAGCCAATTTCCAGTTTTCTGGTATCGGAAGAAATCTCAGGATATGGATCTCCAAACGAGTCATAGGGGGCTACAAGAACTTCTGCGTCGAATTGTAGCAAAGTGGATCCGGGTACGGCCCAAGTATTGGCGATTTGAGAGGTTGAGGTGATTATGTTCCCAACGAGTTCGGTAGTTGTCGATTGGCTCGCCAATCGATGTAAGTTCCATTCCCCCCATGTTGTGAACCAGTAGGGTTGATTCTCCAGCCAAGCAATCGCATCCTTGTCCTCTCTGACTCTTAGATCATCTATCCTGGCCCTCCAATAGATGCTTACGAGAGTGTCTTCCTCAGCGGATTCGATTAGAGAGGTGTTGGCCACGCCCTTCTCCATACTGGTAGTGATTCTCGGGGCAAGAATCAGACCATTTGAGGGAGGCTCGCTCAATTTATCCCCTACAATCATGAAACCAGAAGATGCTAATTGTTCAGCTGTCTCATCATCGAGGAACGTTTCAGTTACACCGAATGAAATCGGAGCACTTCCCCATCTGGAAGCGTTCGTACTCTGAATCAGATAGTCCTTACAGGCCTCGATGACCCAGTTCTCCTCAACTGTGGAAACACCTTCGTATCCATGACACCCAAACTCGTCACCGTTTTCCAGCCTCTCGGGTCCGATTATATTCTCAAGCCAAGTATCATCAGACCATTCTCCCGCTACTGCAGGAGCACTGGTAGAAACCAATAGTATAGTCAGCATCACGGTCGCCTTAGACGACCTGTTGCCCATGGCATAGGGCAAAGGTTCGCAGACATAAACTACTGCTTCCGAGTAATACAATAAGCAACCGTGGAGCAGCCACAAGCATGAGCGGGCTGAGTTCTGAGTCATTGAATTCGCTGTCCTCAGCAGTAGGATTAGAGGGAACTGGTACTTCGTTTCGCTCCCCCTCACTCTACCAATTGGTTATTGCAATCCTTGCTACTTCGATTCGCAGCTTCACTGATGTAAGGTTCCATGGTCTTTCGAGAATTCCGCGCAAGGGTCCGGTGATTGTCGTATGTAATCACGTCTCAAACCTTGACCCGATATTCATGGTTCAGGCGGCCCGCCGACCAATCCACTTTCTTTCTAAAAAGGAAAATTTTGAGAATCCTTTGAAGAGATTCATAATGACTAGTACCGGTCAGATCGAGACTTACAGACAGACTGGTGCTAGGGATGCCCTTTCCCGAGCCGTAGATGTCCTGGATGCAGGACTCGCTTTGGGAATCTTTCCAGAAGGAACGCGTAGCAGGAGGCATGAGCCGCCCTATTTGCAACAAGGTAAGACAGGGATAGCTAGGCTAGCAGCTCGCTTCCCAGATGTCCCAATAGTTACCATGGTTGTGATTGGAACACAAGATATGATGAGACCCGGTAGTAAATTGGTTAGACCATGGAAGAAAGTCGAAGTAAATATCGACGAAACAATCACCTTCGCCCAATGGGCTGCTTCAGAGCAGGGAGGTGGATTATCTGATGGCGACATAGGGGGGCTGTCCAAGTCCGAAGAGGAGATGGGTAATTTGTATCGTAGATTCACAGACCAGTTGATTGAGACTATGCGTCTGATGGGCGCACCCTAGTGGAACATCAGCCGCATCCTTGATGGACTACCGACGCACAGCACAGGAGGCCTATGCAAGAGTATCTTGATTTTCTGCGTCGCATTCTAGCCGAAGGTGAACAGAAAGGTGACCGTACAGGAACTGGCACAATCTCTGTTTTCGGGCACCAAATGCGTTTCGATCTGTCCGATGGATTACCTGCAGTAACTACCAAGAAAGTGCACTGGCCGAGTGTAATCCACGAGTTGTTATGGTTCCTTTCCGGTGACACCAATGTGAGTTACTTGCAAGAGAATAAAGTCAGAATCTGGAACGAGTGGGCCGATGAGGATGGTAACCTGGGCCCGGTCTACGGTAAGCAATGGAGAAAGTGGGAGGCCGATGACGGTACTGTAATCGATCAGATAGAGAATGCCATTGATTTAATCAAGAATAACCCAAACAGTCGTCGCATCATTGTCTCAGCGTGGAATGTGGGTGAACTTGACGAGATGGCACTGATGCCATGCCATGCCTTCTTCCAGTTCTACGTTAATGATGGTAAACTATCCTGCCAACTCTACCAAAGGAGTGCGGATGCATTCCTCGGCGTTCCATTCAATATTTCTTCATACAGCCTTCTAACTTACATGATGGCTCAGGTCTGCGACTTAGAGCCAGGTGAGTTCGTCTGGACTGGAGGAGATTGTCATCTATATCTCAACCACCTCGAACAAGCCCGCGAGCAGATTGGACGCGTGCCACTTGAGTTGCCTACTTTGAGGCTCGACCCTGAAGTTAGATCTATTGACGACTTCACTTACGAAAACATCGAGATAGTGGATTACAATCATCACCCACACATCTCAGCCCCAATCTCTGTATGAGGTGTGTCAATGAAAATGGCGATGATTGTGGCCATGGATGAAGACGGGTTCATCGGCAGAGGTAACGAGCTTCCGTGGAAGTTGTCGAGCGACATGGCTCGTTTCAAAGAGTTGACAGAGGCGGACGGTTTCAACTCAGTCATAATGGGAAGGAGGACTTGGGACTCTCTACCAGATTCATACAGGCCGCTTCCAGAGCGCGTTAACATAGTGATGTCGCGCGATACAAATTGGGAGGCCGAGGGAGCCGAGACCGCCCTGTATATTGGCCGAGCAATAGAATTGGCCTATGCCGAGGGAAGTGATGAGTGCTGGGTGATTGGAGGGTCTCAGGTCTACGAGATGTTCCTAGACAGGGTTGATGAGATTCATGTAACTACAGTGCACACCTCAGGAAGTGGAGAAGTCAGGTTCCCTGAATGGGACAGAGACGAGTGGTTAGAAGAAGTGGTTGAGAGGGTGGGCTCTGACGAGAAAAACGAATACGACTCTACATATTCAATTTGGACCCGGAGATGACATGAATCTGCGCGGCATATTCGCCATAGCAGGCGGCCTTTTCTTCACCTATGCAGGGGTGTTACACTTCACCGACACTAGTTGGTTCGAACCCATTGTGCCTCCAATTCTGGGCTCTGCGACCTTCTGGGTTCTAGTAAGCGGGGTTGTCGAGATTGCGGTCGGACTGAGTTTGATTATGCCCAAGACTAGGAAACTTGGAGGTTATTCCAGTGCCGCCCTGCTAGTGGCACTTTATCCGGCCAATCTGTATATGTGGGTATATGATGTCGAGTTAGGAGATGGTGCATCTCTCTCTCCCACGGGCCATGTGGTCAGACTATTTGCGCAAATAGCTGGGATAATGATCAGCTTGTGGATTGCAGAGTGGAAGCCTGGCGTAAGACCTAATATCAACGATTTGTTGATTTCTCGTGAATCATAATCAAGGGAGATTATTCCCTATTTTTTGGATAGAAAGTAATGATTACTATTGTCTGAAGAAGCCAGGTACCTAGTAAGAAATAGAGGAATGATCTCCCTACTATTGGAGATACAAGAATTACGCCTAATAGTGAAAGCCCAATTATTTGATGGGATGGTAATGGCAGGCCCTCTTTCTCCACGTCCTTCTCATAGAGTAATCCTCTATGGCTAATTCGTAATATTGAGTAGGGTATGTCGGGAACACGGTTACTTTGTGAAGTATCTGCAATCCGGGGCATCCTTAATGACGTATCGTGATTAAGGGGCATTCGGAGGATTAGGTATGAATTGGGCCGAGAAGGTAGACGCCAAATTGGAAAAATGGAGGAATAAACCTCGTTCAAAGGCAATATTAGAGGTCTGGGGGAGGTTATATGATGGCCCAAGTGGATTTATCCTTTTCCAAATTGTCGCATTACCCGCAATAGTATGCTTTTCAGTGGTTGAAAGACTTGGAAATTACTGGTGGTCATATGTTCTTGCTGGTGTATTTGCAATGGTTGCATTGGCTATTGTGCTTAGCATTTGGACTAGAGTAACTAGGAAAGATACTCCGCACCCGAAGAAGAGTAATCGCATCAACTAGGGCAGGGAAGATTGAGGGGATAGCAAAGCCTATCTGTGAACAAAGTCAGCCGTTAATGTGGGCGAAAGGAAGTGTGCATTCGAAGGTTGTAATGCCCTAGAATTTAGGACAACTGGTTATTGCCTCCGTCATAAGGGAGGTTTGCCAGAAGAAAAAATTGCTTATTCAGTAACGCCTGATGAAGATGGTCAAGAAATCATACCAGATCTTTTGTTGATTCCTAAGATTGCTTTGGCATATGTGCCATTTGTGGTTTTTATGTTATTTCTGACATCATTGGGCTCAGACGCATTCGCCGGATACTCTATTTTCCTCAGTAGTGGTGCGTGTCTTTTTGTGTTCCTGCCGCTATACGCGGTCTATCTAGTCGGGCTTACTTGGCAACGATACAAAGATGGGACGCTCACCTTGTCTGTTTTGATATTCCATATTCTCTCGTTCATTGTGCCATTATCGTGGTTGTTTGCTGTG
>PBWO01000012.1 GCA_002727275.1 Methanobacteriota archaeon | reverse complement strand
GAAGATTAGGGCCAGAACCGGCCACCAAAACGGAACAAAACTGGTTACTCCGGGAATCAGAAGCAAATCGCTAGCCGGCAAGTATTCCTCAGGAGGAGACATGGCAGTAGTTATCGCCGAGGCGAATAGCAGGGCAACCACACCAATCATAATCAGCAGACATAACCAGATTGAGAATTCCCCGAATCCTCTCCAGAATTTGCGAGTGCTCGAGACCTTCTCAAGAACTCCCTGCCCTTGTTTGGTTCTGACCATCAGAACTACCCCCAGCATTCTAGAAATCCCATACTTATCCAGAATCCCTTCATCTTCCAGCCAGAGCAAAGATAGGTACCAAATTGTAATCGCTATTAGAGCCCATAGAGGCATCCCAAACAGATACAGTACTGATAATGTCAACAGGGGCAACAAGTAACTGCGTTGTCCCGGTTCCATGACTCAGGGGCGGTATTTTCCCTATTCAACCTGCGTCTGATATACGCTAAGCAAATGAGGTCAGACCCTATCCCCGATTCATGCCCGAGTCTGACGCCAACCGTTCGAAGAGCGATAGCAGAAAGATCGACTCGCTCAGACGAGAGAGGGACAGTATTCGCAGAATCCTCGAACAGGCGTCCATGGACGCAGTAAAGGAGAACCTAGAGCGTTTGAGTGAGAGACTTGACAATATAGAGTCCGAGATGTCTGGGGAATCTAATTCATCGAATCAAGAATAGATTGAATTCTGAGTGAAGTCGAACTATCGTCTATCGAGCGAGCTCCATCCGAGCGGCATACCAAAGCGAGGAACCTATGCAAAGGCATGCCCTTTTCCCAGTTAAGATGAGGAGTACCGTTCTTTGTCAGTGGAAGTTTAGGAATGCTCCTAGACAAATGTCTGAGCTTACCAGTAAGGGATTCAACTTCCACGCGCATGATGCGCCAACTATCTCCTCTGACTCCCTTGAGTCTATATGCGTAAAGCGGTAGAAGGCCACATCTCTCACCAGTAACACGCAAGGCTTCGTACTGATCCATGGTGCGTCCGGAAAGGTACTGCTTGGGTGACTTCGATGACTTGACCTCGATTGGGAAGCACATATCTCCTCGCAGGGCCAGCAAATCACCCGTTCCTTCTGAGCCACTGCCAGGTGCCCTGACTACTAGAAAAGGCCTCTGAATGACCTGCATCGCCCTAGCTCTCTCAACTTCGGTGCAAGATTTGATGATCGCCCTGACTCCCTTAATTTCTCCTGCTAGGACGGCGCGAAGCTCGCGTTCGTATATGCTGCTCACGGTACTATCGCATTCTCAGGGTTCTTGAGGACATTGGTAAGCGATTACTGGAACTTGCCCTTTCGATATTCTCTCGTCCTATCGACTCCGGGAAATCGGTCTTCACTCTCTCTGTATACGGTCTTCATGTTGGTCAGGAAGTTGTTCTCATTCGTCACAATCAAAACCATGTCGACACCAGGGTCCTCCTCTGCGTCCATCCACTCGAGAATAATTTCCATCGTCATCCGTGCGCCCTCTCTGTGAGGGTATGCGAATACATCCATTCCTAGTGGAGGGGTGACCAATGTGTTGCGCGGCTTCAGATCATTCAGTTCTTCGAATAATGCGTCGTAAGACTTCTTCAGCAACTCTCTCCTGAAATTATCCTGAGTGGGTCTTCTACAGTCGGGCCCTACGACATGAACCAGATTTTCTGCTGGAAGGTTGAATGAAGGAGTGGTCACGGCCTCTCCTACTCCGCATGGCTGTAGACTATCCTTCCTGCGTTCTCTTGCGATCCCGGCACAGAATTCGCGCAGTTCAGGACCCGCTGCCTGATGCATCCGCTCATCCAATCCCTCTCTCCCAGCGAGGCGATTATTGGCAGGAACAACCATCACATCACCTTCTACTCTTGTCAGGTCTCCAAACAGGACTCGGACCTGCCCATGAGTGCACTCTCGGACGATGACTACTTCCGCCATAGGCTTCCAAGGAGGGGGCCATTGGATATCTAATCATCGGGAAGTCCGAGAAATCCAGAAAATTGGGGAACCTTGATTCGCTAATGCCTCACAGGTAGGAACATGTCCTCAGGCTATGTACTGGTGAATGTCGAACCGGGTTACGAGAAGAGTGTGTGCGATGCAGCCACATCACTAGATTGCGTCACCGACACCAATCTCTTGTTCGGTGATTATGACTTGATAATCAAGGTCGAAGGAAAGGATATCGGCGACATCGCGCGTAGTGTTGTGGAACAAATAAGATCAATTCCAGGCGTTTCTAACACGAAAACGCTAGCCTGCGCAGAGATGTGATTCAGACAGCCGGAATTTCGGAAAACCCCCCAATTGGGGCGCAGTATAGCGAAATTCATCCAATAACTTCATTATCCCACTTGAAAGCCGCCGAGACGGAGGAATTGCTACATGTCTGGAAAGAAATACTTCGTACTGATGGAAGGCGGAAATGACACCACACAGGTGTTCGTAAGCAAGCAGCCACGCGGAGCGGCCCTAAAGGCNGCTACCCGCGGTCACACCAGCATAGAGCTCAGGGAGCGTGGAACCAACAAGGTCCACGTCTTCAAGGGCTGGACTGAGATGGTGGACAAGCCTGCAAACGGCCCTGCATGGTTACCAGCCAAAATCAAGAAGGCCAACGTAAGCAAGAGCGGAACAAAGCGCCTCTAGGCGTTTTCCCGCTCTTGTCTCGCTTTGAGCCAACCTTGTAGCGTAGCGTACGCTATTTTTTCCCCATGCCTAGTTTCCTTGCGATCATGGCCAATGGGTCATAATACTCCGTAACCACTCTCTCCTTGAGAGGAATGATTGCATTATCTGTGATATTGATTCCAGCAGGACACACTTCAGTGCAACACTTTGTGATGTTGCAATAGCCGATTCCAAAGTCATCCTTGACTTCTGGAATTCTATTCTCAGTATCCAAAGGATGCATCTCAAGGTTAGCTAGACGAACAAAGAAGCGCGGACCAGCAAACTCGTCGAATTTCTGGTGTTCCCTCAGAACGTGACACGTGTTTACGCACAGCATGCATTCGATACAGGATCTGAACTCCTGGATTCTATCGGCCTCCTGCTGGCTAAACTCCCAGTCAGGCTCTTCAGGGCCGTTGATTGGAGCAATCTTCCTATCTGTCTCGTAAGCCCAACTTGTATCTGTAACCAAATCCTTGGTTAGAGGGAAAGCCTGCATTGGCTTGACGAGTACCGGCTTATCCTCAGGAGTCTCCTCTAGGACATCCTCCATTCTAGTCATACACATCAGTTTAGGCTTACCATTTACCTCAGCGCTGCAAGAGCCGCACTTTCCTGCCTTGCAGTTCCATCGACAGGACAAATCTGGAGCATGCTCAGCCTGAATTCTGTGAATCACATCGAGTACAACCATTCCCTCATCGAGTTCTACGGTGTAATCTTCCATCTTTCCGAATGGCTCGCCGTCATCGTCAGGCTCGCCACGGAAGACTCTGAATGTCACTTCATCACTCATGCTTTACCCTCCTTGGCAAGGTCGTCTGCGTCAAGCAACGCTTCCAACTCTTCTGGAATCGGAGGATAGGAGACATAGTCTATGTCCATAGTACCGTCTTCGGCCAGCTTGATTACGCTGTTCACTTTACCCCAATAGGTGTGGTCCGAGTCAGGAAAGTCGTCTCTAGTGTGGCCACCACGACTCTCTTCTCTCCTGAAAGCCGCTAGTGCACACATCCTACTGACATCAATCATGGCACCCAATTCCAAAGCCTGATGCCATCCTGGATTGTAGACACGACCTCCTCCCGGAGAGACGACAGCAGCTCTTTGTTCGAGATCATCGAGATCTTTCAGAGCCTCTAGGAGCAAGTCACCATTACGAATAATGCCAGCCTTGTTCTGCATCATCTCTCTAAGGTCGCTGACCACTTTTGCCGGGTTCTCGCCACCCTCTCGGCTGAGTGGAGCAAGAGTCTCTTCGACCACATCATCGATGTCAGACTGGTCGATTCCCGCGAAGTAAGTCATTTGCTTGGCGGATTCGGCCGCCTGCTCACCGGCGATTCTGCCGAACACAAGAAGATCAGACAGAGAGTTGCCACCGAGCCTGTTTGCACCGTGAAGTCCAGTTGCGACTTCTCCAGCCGCGAATAGTCCGGGTACTGTGGTCTCCTGAGAAAATGGGTCGACCTTCACTCCGCCCATGACATAGTGTGCAGTAGGGCCTACTTCCATCGGTTGCTTCGTGATATCGACAGCGGCCAGTTCCATGAACTGGTGATACATTCCTGGCAACTTCTTCTTGACATCCTCTTCTGATCTCCATGATATGTCCAAGTACGCACCTCCGTGTTCGGATGCTCGACCGGCATCACGCTCACTGTTGATAGCCTTGGCAACGACGTCACGAGTGAGCAACTCCGGTGGCCTGCGCTTGGTCGCAAGTTTGCCAGCAATCACTTCCTCAACCCATGCCTGAGATTCCTCTTCGGTATCGGCGAACTCATCTGCATACATCTCAGGGATGTAGTTGAACATGAATCGCTTACCTTCGGAGTTAGTCAGCATACCGCCTTCTCCTCTGACGCCCTCGGTGACCAGAATTCCTTTGACCGAGGGCGGCCAAATCATTCCAGTCGGGTGGAATTGAACAAATTCCATATCGCCCATTTCTGCTCCTGCCCAGTAAGCCAGAGCGTGCCCTTCACCTGTGTACTCCCAAGAACCCGAGCAGACTTCCCAGCAGCGAGTGATTCCACCAGTTGCCAGCACTACGGATTTGGCCTTGAAAACGTGTAAAGCCCCGTCGTTCCGGTCGTATGCGAAGCAACCCGAAACGCGACCGTCGGTTAGAAACAGCCTTCTGACTGTAAATTCCATAAAGACGTCCATTCCCATGTGGATGCCCTTCTGTTGTAGAGTTCGAATCAACTCGAGACCTGTCGCATCCCCGATGTGAGCGAGTCTGGGGTAAGTGTGCCCACCGAAGTTGCGTTGACTAGTCAGGCCCTTCGGCGTTCGGTCGAACACAGCACCCCACTGCTCAAGCTCACGAATTCTGTCTGGAGCCTCCTTAGCATGAATCTGAGCCATTCTCCAGTCACCTAGGTACTTGCCTCCCTTCAGGGTGTCTCGGAAGTGAGTTTGCCAAGAGTCTCGGTGGTCCTTGTTTGCTAGGGCAGCAGCAGCTCCTCCTTCAGCCATCACAGTGTGGGCCTTGCCTAGCATTGACTTGCAAATCATGGCCACACTGACTCCAGCGGCGCTGGCCTCGATTGCAGCCCTGAGTCCAGCCCCACCGGCTCCAATTATGACGACATCATGCTCATGGGTAATCACATCAACCATCACAGACCACCCCACAGAATGATGTCATTCCATCCGAACAAAGGATCCGTACAAGCATAGATGTAGAAGTCAGTGAACATAACCCAGAATAGGCTATACAGGGCCCATTCCTTGTGCTTCTCATTTAGACTCGTGGAAAGTTTCCACAATCTGTACTTGATTCTACTCATAGGACTACCAGTCCAGTCGTTTGAACCTCCACCTATGACGTGACGGAAGGCATGACATCCGAAGGTGTAGCCAGCCAACATCAGAACGTTGACAAGCAGACAGATTGAACCAAAACTCACCCCGTATGTATGAACGTCCCCTTCATGAAAGTTAACGGAGAGCCAGAAGTCCCACGACAGAATTGGTAGGTAAATCAGCATTACATACATGAAGTATCGATGCAGGTTCTGTACGACTAGCAAACCCGTCTCTCCGCTGTACTCATCCCATGGCTTGGAGACAGCACATCCGGTTGGCTGCTGCATGAAGGCACGATAGTACGCCTTGCGGTAGTAGTAGCAGGTAGCACGGAAGCCAGCCGGGAAAATCAGGATGAACATCGCTGGAGACATCCAAGCCAACCACATAGGAACAAGAGACCCCATCGTACCTTCTCCAGGGATAATCAGCGGACTGAACAGTGGACTCAGAACATGGCTGCCCTGACTCTCAATCGCCATGGTTTGGTGACCCGCACTCCTGCCGAATTCCTCGAAATACCAGAAGTCTGACTCCATCATCCCACGCCAGGTGGCATAGACGATCATGAAGCCTAGATATGCCACCATGGCAGTGGGTCCTTTCCACCAAGCATCCACTCTGTCGGTAGCGCCGAAACCCTTCTTCATCGGAAGCGGGAGTTTGATGCCCTCAGTCATCCGCATCCCCGATGCTCAACGGCACCGTTCTAGTTTCATAAGGGATTGCATGAGTCCCTTTGGGACTCAGAAGCCGGTGCAAGGTTGAAGACACAATGCCCCAATCGAGGGTCGTGGACGGCGATATCGAATCCTCCATCTGCCTGAACTGCGGTCACATGCCAGGGGCTTGGCTGCCCGGACTACCTTGCCCGGAGTGTGGCGAGATGCTAATCTAAGCCAGTCCGGCGTAGTCAGCTTCGGCTTCTTCCATTTCGATTTCATCTACATCCATCTGAGCAAGCTGTAACTTGCCCGAAAGCTCGTCGTTGACCGCGTGCCAGTAAGAGTAAGCCTCGATGACCCAGATCCCCGACTCACGGGTTCCATTCCCGCTTCCCTTCACTCCCCCGAATGGCAGGTGAGCCTCAGCCCCCGTGGTCGAGTTGTTGATTCCAGTCATCCCGGCCTTAATTCCGGTCTTGTAGCGGTAGGCCTCGAGTCGGTCATTGGTGTAAATCGCCGACGAGAGACCGTACGGTGAAGCGTTGGCTAGGTGGAGAGCGTGGTCGAAATCACGAGCCTTGACGATAGTTACAACAGGGCCGAAGATTTCCTCATGAAAGCATTCCATGTCTTCTGTGACATCCACGTAAACGTGAGGCCACATGTAAACGCCTTCGCTGGCATCGCCATGGAAATTGTCGGGCTTGTTGTCGTTGGTAATGCGACCCTCGCCCCAGATTTTCGTTGCTCCGCTGGCTTCGCACATGTCGATTCCCTTCAGGAAGTCAACTGCGTACTTCTCCGACAGCATTGAGCCATACAGAACTCCGTCGTGACGCATCGAGTCGCCTACTGCTGTCGACTTGACCTTCTCCATGAAACGCTCTACGAACTCGTCGTAGATATCCTCGTGGATGATTAGGTTACCAAGACTCGTACAGCGCTGACCCGCTGTTCCAAACCCAGCCCAGTATGCTCCTTCGACTGCGTTTTCCATGTTGGCTGAAGGCATGATTACTAGCGGATTCTTGCCGCCTAATTCGAGTGATGCACTGACCAGATTTCGACCACAGGTCTCACCAATCATCTTGCCAACTGCAGTGCTCCCAGTGAATGAGATCTTGTCGACCATTCCAAGGTCGGCTGAGTCGACTAAATCCTGACCGGCACCACTGCCCTTGCCGTGGATGAGATTGATGACACCGTCAGGTAGCCCTGCCTCATGCATGACGCGGGCTAGAGCGAAGGAAAGCAGAGGGGAGTCCTGAGGAGACTTCCACACACATGTGTTACCACACATAATCGCAGGAATCATCTTCCAAAATGGGACTGCTGAGGGGAAGTTGCAAGCGTTGATGATGCCGCATACCCCCAGTGGTCTGCGGTAGGTGAACAACTCCTTGTCAGGCAATTCGGAGTTGACTGTCTGACCGTACAGACGGCGACCTTCTGACTGGAAGAACAAGCAGGTATCGATGGCTTCCTGAATCTCGCCGCCGCACTCCTTCAGTGTCTTACCTATCTCGCGCGCCTGAAGGCGCACAAGGTCGTCCTTACGCTCCATCAGCAAACGTCCCATGTTTCCAATCACTTGCCCGCGAGTAGGGGCTGGTGTCGCAGCCCAGCCAGGGAAGGCAGCACGGGCAGCAGCAAGCGCATCGTGAACATCGGACTTGGTGGATAGCGGAAACTCTCCCAGACAATCATCCAGCCAAGCAGGATTGGTACTTTCGTAGGTCGCACCGTCACTGGCAAGAGTCAGATTGCCGTTGATGATATTGTATCCGCGAACCTTAGGCGATCCATTCGGGTTATTGGCTTCCATGTATTCGAAACCGGTCTCAAGAACGTGGGTCATGTCTCGGCGAATGGCCATCAAGCCATGAATCCTACTCATCCGCTACCATTGTTCCGATAACCGTTTCAACCTCCGGGACACCTCTGGATTGGTAGGTTTAACTAGCCTGAGAGCACAAGGGTATCTGTTAGGGGGCGTAGAAGTGTCCGATGAAGCGAATGAATCTCTCACACTAAGGGTGGCCAAAGCCATACCTAGCGACGTTGGCCATGGCCGCGCTCGCGTACCATTTGACAACGAATTGAATCTAAAGCCTGGCGATATAGTCGAGATTTCCGGAGAGCAGAGAACAGCTGCTATTGTATGGCGTTGCAGGCCCGAAGATGCTAACCTAGGAGTAATCCGGATAGATGGGATAATCAGGAAAAACGCTGGAGTAAGCCTAGGGGACCGAGTCACCATAACCAAGGTCGAGACCCAGCCCTGTCAGAGACTTGTTCTCAGCCCTGTGATGGCTAAACAACAGAAGGTCAGATTTGGGCCTGGAATCGAAGGCTTCGCCCGACGCGGCCTGAACAAGCGCCCGGTGGTCGCAGGAGACCGAATTTTCATCCCGGGCATGACTCTGTTTGCAGAAGCCCTCCCATTCGCAATCGTCTCCACTAGCCCCAAGGGCATTGTCCAGGTCCTACCCGATACTGAGATAGTCATCAAGGAGGAGGCAGTAGATGAGGAAGAATCTGGACAAGTTCAGACGATTTCTTACGAGGACATTGGCGGCATCGGCGAACAACTCCAGAAAGTCAGAGAAATGATCGAACTCCCTCTCAAACACCCTATCCTATTCAGACGTCTAGGAATCGACCCGCCCAGAGGAGTTCTACTGCATGGTCCACCTGGCACAGGAAAGACCCTGATTGCTAAGGCGGTGGCCTCCGAGACCAACGCCCACTTCACCTCAATCAACGGTCCGGAAATCATCTCCAAGTACTACGGTGAGAGTGAGAAGCAACTCAGAGAAATCTTCGACGAAGCAGCTGCAAACACCCCTGCAATCATCTTCATCGACGAGCTAGACAGCATCGCTCCGAAAAGAGAAGACGTCACCGGCGAGGTAGAGCGTAGAGTCGTCGCTCAACTACTTACTCTCCTAGATGGAATGCAGGGTCGCGACAATGTGGTTGTAATTGGGGCAACCAATCGGAGAGATGCAATTGACCCTGCTTTACGCAGACCGGGACGCTTTGACAGAGAACTTGAGATTGGCGTGCCGGACAAGAATGGTCGCAAGGAAATCATTGACATCCACACTCGCGGTATGCCGATTAGTGACGATTTCGAAATGGATTGGCTGCTAGACAACTCTTACGGGTTCGTCGGCGCTGACATCTCAGCCCTTGTCAGGGAATCTGCAATGAAGGCGCTTCGCAGATATCTGCCTGAAATTGATCTCGATGAGGAACAGATTCCTCCAGAAGTCCTAGAGAAGATGGAAGTCAGAATGTCAGACTTCAGGCAAGCGATTAAGGAAATCGAGCCAAGCGCTCTGCGCGAAATTTACCTCGAGGTCCCAGAAGTATCTTGGGAACAAGTGGGGGGCCTCGATGAAGTCAAGGAGAGACTCAAGGAAAGCATCGAATGGCCTCTTACTAAGCCCGATGTATTCGACCACTTCGGGATTAATCCTCCTCGAGGAATAGTCCTGTTCGGAGCACCTGGTACCGGTAAGACCCTGATTGCTAAGGCAATAGCCAATGAGGCCAAGGCCAACTTCATCACAATCAAGGGGCCTGAACTGATTTCCAAGTGGGTAGGGGAATCTGAAAAGGCAGTCCGAGAGGTATTCAAGAAGGCCAAACAATCGAGCCCTTCGATTGTTTTCCTAGACGAGTTTGAGAGTATCGCAGGAATGCGAAGAGCTACCGATGGTGCCGGCTCAGATGTGATGAATCGGGTCGTCAATCAGTTGCTGAGCAGCATGGATGGAGTTGAGAGCATGGAGGGTGTGATTGTAGTCGCCGCGACCAACAGACCCGAGATGATTGACCCCGCGCTTTTGAGGAGTGGACGCTTTGAGCGAGTTTTGCATATTCCTCCTCCAGACTCGAAGTCTATTCTGGAGATTCTCAAGATACATACAGAGAGCATGCCGCTTGGCAAGTTCAAACTCTCTGACCTCGCATCGCAATTGACAAATTACACTGGAGCGGATATCGAAGCAATTTGCAGAGAAGCCGCTCTAATCGCAATGAGGGCCAACCGAAAGACTGTGTCCAAAAAGCACTTTGAGCAGGCAATCGAGCGTGTTCGACCGACAGTCACCGATGAGATGATGCAGTACTACGATCGCATGGAGTCCATGCTGGTGAGCGGCTTAGAGTCGGTACGCAGGAGCCCGGACGGCCTTTCGGGTATTGAATCGGTGTGAGAATTATGCCTACGACATTCGGCCGAGAAATACTCGGGAAGGATGTTCTCGATGAGTCGGGAGACAAGTTGGGTAATTTGGCTGACTTCAGATTGGACTCCGATTCAGGCGGAATCGTATCTTTGTTAGTGACAATCGAGCCCGACATAGACCCCACTCTTCTCCCATGGCCCACCTTAGATGGCCTCATCTCAGTCCCGGTTGAAGAGGTGTCAGCAGTAGGTTCTAGCATCCAACTTGCTCGCTGACATCTGATGCAGTACTCGTTCATGGCCACATAACGGTCTTAAGACGAAGTTTGGGCTCATTGGCCGTTCTACGGAACGGAGGCTCCCAGCATGTCGGATTCCCAGAGTTTCTCGGCTTTCATCAGGAGCCGCCGCGCTAGGCGCGGAGC
>PBWO01000002.1 GCA_002727275.1 Methanobacteriota archaeon | reverse complement strand
CGAACGATTCACTTACTGCTAACTGACAACTGGCTGGTCACTCGCTCGGATATGCCTCTGACCAGCCTTTCAGTGCAGATTGGCTCTAGCGATCATCCGATTGGTGCTGGCGACCACCTGCTACTAGCAAAAGATAGAGGATTGGGTATGGTACAGGGAATCCACGGGCAGATGGAACCTCTTGCCCCAGTCGCAGCAAGCCTTCGATTCAGCGGCATAGCAGCCTTCTCATTGATTGATGATAACCAGATAGACGAACAGACTGCAATACTGCGAACAGCATCAGATGAGAGTTTCTCATTCACCTATATCGAGCACCCGAAAGGGAGTTTGCAAAACCTCTCATTTCAGGCACTTACTCTCAGCGATATTCCTGACAATTTGTCCGTCTATGTCACTCCAGATGGAATACAATACCAAGCCTCTACTGGAATTGAATCAATCGGCTACGCAGGCTTAGATGGAAATCAAAGACAGGCTGCGAGAATTATTGGAGTACCTAATTCATTCACTACTACCTTTGGTACTGTGACCGAATGGTCCTCAGAGACTCCTATTTCTTCAATAGAGGCGCAGATTACCAACTCATCAGAACCTGTCACGATGAGTGGAGATCACTTCCTGTTCCATCATGATCAGAGCAGCGAGACATCTTCTATTTCCGCGAGAATAACGGGACTGAGCAACATCGGCTGGACTGCTCCGGAGCAAGAGGGAGCATCAGGTCCTGCAGGAAGAGGTACAGCCCAGATGTCCGTAATCGGAACCCAGAGCCTAGGCATTAACGTAAATCACGCACCTACTCAGGACGGTAAACAACTCTCTGTGGTGGCATCCATTGACCCTCTTCCTTCTACAATAGGGGTGCAGATTCCTACAGGAAGCGACTCTGGACCGACTCTTGACGTGCCTGAATTCAATGCTTCGAATGGGATTTCTGGTGTAGCTTTCTTCATCAGCGGGATTGCAGATCTCGGACGCTCCGTCAACAGTGTACTGGCCGGAATAACTTCAGACATCTCTACCGGGTCCGAATCCGATCAAGACTTCTCCTTTGGAATCCTACTCGATGCAGACTCTTCATTCGATCTCGCAGTCGAGGCTTGGCATGGTACGGGAACTGTTCCAGCTCCAACTTGGGTTCACGGAATCGCTCTTAGGGCCGCACCTACGGGAATCTCTGACGGATTCTATCTCAGGACTTGGATGCCAGGACTGCCTCCTCAGATTGATTTCTCGGTGACTAGAGAGATGAAGACAGATGGAGAGGATTGGTCTATCTCTATTGGAATGGTAGGTTGGGTTCCCGGACACAGCGAACTAATGGTTCATTTCCTAGGTATTAACGGCCAAGATTTACTTCTAACTTTACAGGGACTGACTGTAGATTCGTCTACTAATTTAGGGCTGGATGCNCAATTCCAAATCAGATCGGTGGGACAGATTACTGAGGTCACAACATCGACTCACTATGTGCTATCGGAGAGACTCGATTGGGTACATGTTCTCTTAATTGACAGAACTGCTGGAAGTAGAACCGAGGTGATGATTGAGGATATTCCAGAATCAGTCGATTTGCAAGCGAGTATAGGGACAGCGATTTCGATTGATATGGTTGTTCCCGAAGAATATCGGCGCGAGGGAACGGCAGTAGGNTCTATGATGCTGCAACAGATGCAATGGCTCGACTCTGCTTGGTGGCCTGCTACTGTATTCCTGACAAATATCCCAGGCTGGATTAATCTGACAACTGCTCCTTCGTTAGATTTTGATATCACCAAGACGCTAGCCTTCCAAGGNTCTCCGACACTGGAATTCAAGGCCTCGATGGAAGGAGCCTCNCTGTATATCGAGGCTTTCGGGAAAGCAATAAACAAGAAGGGCGACGTCATTCTTCTAGCAGAGGGAATGACCGATTTTATGTCAATCAAGATGACAGAATCCTATGGCCTATCTATTCGGTCTGGTGGACANGGGGTAGAGAGATTATACATTAGAATGAGCAACATTCCTGCTACTCCTCCAGTTGTACTAGAGGAACTGGAAGCGCTTGGAGAAAATCTCCAGCGAGCGACGATAAATGTCCGCGAGTTACTAGGTCCTTTCTACAGCGTGATTGAGATAGACGATGTTCAGGGTGGCAGAATAATCGCCTCTGCTCGCGCATCTGCGTCTGTCGAAGATACAGAATTCGACCTCCGAGGAGTCATACTGGACGCTCAGTTCTCAGGAGGTCTGCCTACCGGTACTACTCTNGGAGTAAATGGAATGGCATCAGATTTGTCGATGCTGAATATGGTTCCAGGAATGGGAGATTCGAATAAACATCTCATGGTAGTCGAGCCATTTTCATCTGCTGTACTGACAATTCTTGCAACTACTCTTGGAGGTGACTGAATGGGTTTGTTGGAAAGGATGAGAGGCCAGAAGGGAGAGGAGGCCGACGCTGACGCCGAATTGGCCCACAAGGTTCTGGACAGAATTGAGGATAGTGCGAGGAAGCACATCTCCCCGACCAGAGTTGTGTTCGCATCGATAGCAGTTCTATTGATGTTGACTGCNAGCCTATTCGTAGTCGCTTGGGTAGTNCCATATGACAGAGTAGCTGTAGATGTTGTTTATCGNCAAGGGGGCCCNGGTCANGTAGTNCTCATTGAGNTAGGAAATGATGGAAGCAGAGCAATTGAGAATNTTGATCTCACAATTCGATTCATCGACTCAGGAGGATTGGAAGTGGCTAGACAGGATTTCTACAGNGANGTGCTCCCTGCCCACAAACAAATTTCTGGGGATGAGTTGGAACTAATGATTGAAGGCGNATCGGTCTGGGAGAATTACACAATTGAAATTCTCCTNTACTATGACTCATATGATGGAGATAGAAGCGAGAGATGGACTCATGAGGTCGGNGAGTGGACCATGCAGTTGTTCTTCGATAGATCCTCATTCCATATCTTCTAGATAGATGACTTTTCATGGGTTCGTAGAACCCATATACTCAAATCGGAACTGCTCAGGCCAAGCCTATGCAGAAGCGNTCAGTACTCCTAGTTCTCGGCGTGCTCCTACTGTCCTACTCTCCTCTTCCTCACGAAAATTCTAACGGAGAAGAGACATGGCTTCGTGATAGTTTAGAAAAGGTCGAGATATCGCCNGATCCCAATAGCATTCAGGATTTAGGAACCCCTGTCATTACCGATGGCTTCGAGGATGTTAGGGCAAATCGTGCCGACTCAAGCATCGGCATCTACACTCAGTGGGGTTTACTGCCAGACACGGAGATGAGCCTAGATTTGGCCTCTTCAAGGAGTGATTTAGCAATTGTAATCGTGGATGGAGAGGTTGGACTTTGGGATGCACGAGTTGCTATCCTAGAAGCCTTCGATGTAGAAATTCGTTCTACGATCCCTCCCTCAGGTTTCCTTATTCAGAGCCAACCTGGAAACATTCCAAAATTCTCATCTCTTCCCGAAGTTTTAGCGGTTCATGATGTTCCAATGGGACTCCTTACTCACCCCGACCTCAGGATGAATATGAATCAAGTTGAGACTATGGTAGAGGTAATCGGGTGGAAGAACTCCAGTTTAGTCAGGCAGAATGAGCCCGGCCTTGGATTCACGGACACTCTGTCCGATGCATCGAGATGGCTGTCAGATCCTTGGTCGCCTGAGCAAGGCAGACTTTGGGGATTGATTCAAACTGAGCATATCGATGACATACTCAGACATCCATCAGTCGCCTACATTGCGCCAATGCCAGTATTGGTTCTGCACAACGATCAAGCTAGAATCAATATGGGAATCAATACGGTCGAGAATACTTTCATCACAGGTCTCAACGGTAGCGGCCAGAAGATTGCCGTAGGTGATTCTGGTTTGGATGACGACCACGGTGATTTCACAGGCAGAGTCGCTACTTTGACCTCAGTCACCCCTGGGGACTCTTCGACTGCAGATCCCAGTGATGGACACGGCACCCACGTTGCATGCACAGTGCTTGGAGATGGCTCAAGAAGTGGAGGAACCTACCAAGGAGTGGCTCCTGAGGCGGACTTGTACTTTCAAGCGATGGAAGATGATGACACAGGCCAATTGTACAGTTATGGAATCAACTCGATGCTAAACTCTGCCTACAATGGGGGAGCCCGGCTGCACACCAATAGTTGGGGCTCAGGGTCAGGCGGCGGAGGCTACTCAACTCAGTCAGAGGACGCTGATGATAGAACCTCTACTTGGGATCAGTATTGGACATACGATGGAATGACAGTTCTATTCGCAGCCGGCAATGATAGAGACTCGGGGGTCTCTCCTCCTGGTACAGCGAAGAATGTGATTACAGTTGGCGGCCACAAGAATCGCTACAGCGGCGCTCCAGACGAGATGTACTACTGGAGAAGCCGAGGACCAACCGATGACGGCAGAATAAAGCCAGACTTGGTTGCTCCAGGAGATTATGTCAGATCTTGCAAGTCTCAGGAGGCTAGCAGTGCTCAAGGCTCATGGAGCAACAACTGGTATCTAGAGTACAGTGGAACTTCGATGGCCACTCCTGCTGCAGCAGGGGCCTCAGTACTAGTTCGAGAATATCTCATGGAGGTTGCAAATAGGCCCGCTCCTCAAGGTTCCCTGATCAAGGGACTGCTCATTCTTGGAGCTCAGGATATGGATACTCGTGACATTCCGAATGAAGACGAGGGCTGGGGGAGATTGAATCTCGTCAACTCCTTGATTCCCGATAGCGATGTAGGAATCTTCGTCGATGACAGAAACAGACTATCAAGTGGCCAAGTCAGCGAGTATACATTCGATGTGACCAGAGCGGGAGAACCGCTGAAGGTCGTTTTGACCTGGTCGGACTATCCTGGCTCCACATCATCTTCAACACAGTTGAGAAACGACCTCGACCTAGAAGTAATATCTCCAAACGGCCAACTCTCATACAAGGGCAACGCATTCGTCAATGGACGCTCGGTTACCGGCGGAACTAAGGATTCTACAAACAATGTCGAAGTCGTCCTTGTCGACAACGCAGCGACTGGTGCATGGACAGTAAGGGTAAGAGATGCCCAGCATGGAGGAGGCAGGAGTTGGCAACCATACTCATTGGCAGTACGTGGAGTCAATGTCAACGATCTATCTCCTGATCCAACATTCGTACAAAATTCATTCGAAACCTCTACCCAGATACCTCAGGTGGGCGAGGATGTTGACATCTCTGTGGTTGTAAAGAATCAGGGCGCAGGTTCGGTCGCAGACCTTTCGGTTATCGCTAGAGCAGACTTAGACCTGCTTGGAATGCACCAAATTAGTATGTCACCAGGTGAGTCTACTCGGTTGGAGTGGAACTGGACCCCCTCTCAAGAAGGAGAAGTCGAATTCACATTTCACATAGATCCTAGTGGGTTAATTGACGAGTCCTCCGAATCAAACAACTATCTGTCAGAAACAGTAGTCGTTAGTGCACCAGGGGTGCGCGTTTCATCTCCTCAAGAGACTAAAACACTGACAGACGCTTCTGACAGTTCAACCACTTGGCAATTGTCTCTGATGAATACCGCATTATTGGAGACTAATGCAACTATCGAAGTTACAGATCCAATTAGAGTTCAAGATGGTGTTGAGTTTGATTGGTTCACTTCATTTACTTCAAACACCTTCAACTTAGATGCTGCAGAAACCGCAGATGTTGGCCTAACCATGGTTTATCCAGCACCTCCTCCACCAGGCCTCTACAGAATGTTGGTTACTGGAACCGACATTGAGAATAATGTGAGTTCCGAGTTGACATTATTCTTCGATGTTCCAGTTCTCGCTGGAATTGATATCGTAATGCCGGGAGATCAAATCCTCGTCAGCCCTCTAGAACCCACAGAGTTAGAGATTCTAGTATTCAATGAAGGCAATGGCGCCCAAGGATATGATGTTGAACTGGTATCCCCCTCTGGTTGGCATCTGGGCTTGGATACTCTTGGTACATTTGCTGGCTCTTCCCATGGCTCTACAGGAACTCTGGCTAAGGACTCAGGTAAGCCGATTGACATAACTATCAATCCGCCGGGAGCGATGATTCCGGCTGGCAATGTATTCGATGCTGCAATCATTATCCACTCTAGAGTAAGTTCAGACTCTTGGAGTGAGGATATCTCTCTAATTGTCATGGATATCGATGAAGTTAGCACATCTCCTCCGTCCGGTGAATCAGATCAAGATCTAGCACCTGATGCAGTCCTGCAAATTGATCTTGAGATTGACAACGATGGTAATCGTCTGCTCGAACTTCAACCGTATGTTAGGAGTATTCCTGGAGGATGGTCAATTACTGATGGACTGGATTCGTTAATTATTCCCGCCGGTTTAACCACAACCGTTTCCCTAATGCTCGAAGGTAATGGAGCGGCAGTCAGCGGCGATTTGGAAATAAGATTCGCTACCGAAGACGGATTCTCTTTTGACTGGAATAGAACACTAAATGTTCTTTCTGGCGCCATTCCGGTGCTAGAATTCTATCAGATTGCCCTCCCGGACGGAACCTCTGCAGACCATCCATTAGGTGTGCCAAATCATCCAGTAGGAGGACTTGGTTTCGATCTCGCTTGGACCGTATCTAATTCGGGCTCAACTACTTGGAGACCTACGACGTTTATGGAGGTCCCAAATGATGATTGGTCCTCCACGTGCACAGCGCCCTCGACCTTGACTCCAGGAGCAAGTTCTACGATTTGGTGCACAGTAGTTATTCCTCTATCTGCCGAAGCAGGCTCAGAGCCTGTTATCACACTAATTATGGAGGGAGAGGGGATAGTAATCAACTATCCAATTTCCCTATTGATAGAGCAAGTTGACAGAGTAGAATGGATATTGGTTAGCCAAGCTACAGCACACGAAGGCTATCCCGCGACCCTTCAGATTGAGATTGAGAATACAGGAAACTCTCAGATTTCTGACATCCTACAGGTATCTGGTCCTGAAGGATGGAACCCGTTGATACTGGATGGTATTGTTCTAAATCTGATGCCAGGAGAAGTCAGAACAATGCAGGTAGGATTTACTCCAGATTCCGGTAGTGATGGAACAATAACCGTGAGCATCGCAGATGTTCAAGGAATTATCGAAGGATCTTCAAAATCTCTCGAAATAGATGTTCTCCCTGCAGTTGTGGAAGAGGAATCTTCTTTCTTCCAGATGCTATTAATCTCCTTGGTTGTTATCGGACTAATCGCTGGAGGGGCTTTCCTATACTCTCGCAGAGACGATCCTTCGAGTTTAGTTAGTCCCGATTCTTTGAACAGAATTGCCGACTCCCTTGGACTTTCCGAGAAGGAAGAAGAGGAGACCAGTGGCATCCCCTGCTGGATATGTAGTGGAGACACCACAATTGGAGATTCATGGGCTTGTTCAGAGTGCGGCGCAAGATATCACAAACAAGGACAGGTGGCCGGATGCGATGTGGTTTCAATGGGCAACTGCCTACATTGTGATACCTCTTCTGACGAGTTAATCGAAGCCTGATAGAATCGCGACCCCTAGGGTCGCGTGGCCCGAAGTCCTTAGAGGGGCGATATTCTCGGAGTTCCAATGCGACATACTAGGTCGACCTCTGTTCTTGTGGCGATTTTGCTAGTATCAATAGCTTCACCCCTAGCATCTGCTGAGATATCTGTAGCCCTTTCAGCGAACCCTTCAGCTCAGGAGGCTACTACTGATGATGAGGCCGAATATGACATCATTGTGACCAACGATGGGGATGAGGACATCTCCGTCTCCTTGAGTACCCAGCAAGGAAACGACTGCAATGGCTTCACATCAACTTTAGAGACAGTACAAGTCTCCGTCTCGGAAGGCAGCTCCGAGACAGTCCTTCTCACTGTCTCGGTTAATGATCAGGCCGACGGCGATTGTGAGACCACAGTTAACGCCCAAGCTGCAGGAACTGGAATTGGTGCACCTGCAAATGACGATGTTACTGTGACCACCACAGCTGGAGATGGAGGTGGCCTGTATTCAGTTAGCCTGTCCACTGATGAGCAACTCAAGACCTACGATGGAGACTCAACTGGATCTGACAGTGTTTCATGGGATGTTGATGTAGAGAATAACGGAGAGCAGCAGGCAAATGTACAGTTGGAAATGACTTCTGACAGCGATTGTGAGTCCGATACATTGGATGCAACCGTCGATCCACAAGTTCTGCAATTAGAGCCAGAGGACACCGAGACTGTCGAGGTCACGGTAGACATTCCTGATGGAAGTTCTACCGAGGCAGGCGATCACTGCTTCATCCTGAAGGCGACCGTGACTAACGATCCAAATGCAGCAGACCAAGCTGAGGACAATCTGACATTGACCCTCAAGGTCCCAGAGCGCAAGGAGTGTGATCCGGATCTACAGTTCACCTCACACAATCTCGATCCGGGCGATTCTGCAACTAATTCATTCGAAGTAGAAAACATTGGCAATACAGAGTGGACTGTGACTGCTAATGCTCAGGCACAGAACTCAGATTATGACATATCGGGGTGGGTAGACTTCGATAACCCCTTGAGTAAGCTCCTCTCTGAACCAGGGGGCTCGCAAGACAGTCACACGTTCACCTTCACCGTGACCCCTGACGATTCAGTAGAATCTGGTACTCAGGTCGGAATCAGAGTTCAAGGCAGAGCCGGGACCTCGATAGGATGCGAGCAGATACTAACTGTGACTGTAGGACAAAGCCACGACGCTTCTCTTTCTCTCAGTAAAAACAAACTCAACAATGTAGAACCAGGATCATCGGATACTCTGTCAGTTCAGATTACCAATCTAGGAAACGGCATGGAAACTATGTCTTTGGGAGCCGAAGGACTTCCTCCTGGATGGCAGGTTTCATTCTCACAAACTTCAGTGACTGTCGGTAGTGCCAATTCCGGTAACAACAAGGAGACTGTAACTGCCGAAGTTTTCGTCCCAGAGGATGCTAGCGCCGTGGAGGACACAGTGATTACATTCAATGTTGGTAGAGGCGGAGGTAGCGAGCCATATGACTCCAAAGATCTCACAGTCTCAGTCGCTGCCAAACACAGTGTTACTACCTCTATTCTGTCAACTCAGCAGACTGGGCGCTCAGACCAGACGGTTCAGTTCCCAATCGACGTGACCAACTCTGGAAATATTCAGTACACATTCAAACTACAAGCCTGCGACCCAGGTGATCAGACAGGTTGCAGTTCGCCGATGTGGCAATCTTCATTCTCAGATTCTGAGGGTAATACAATAACACAAATTGTCCTTGATCCGGGACAAAAGCAGACAATTTATCTCGATGTTCTAGTCGAGGGAGAGGAGGATGCTGACTCCGCTAGCGTCCTTGCTCGCATAGCTATCTACGGGACTACGGTAGCCGACGAGCATACTGTAACGGTAGTGGTTTCGAACTACAATTACGCCATGGCCATCTCGCCTCAGAATCCGGGGGAAATCCCCGACCAGATTCAAGCCACTCTACCTCCTGGTGGAACTTTGACAACCTCGTTCTGGGTAGAGAACACTGGAGATTATCCAGGAGGTGATACAGCTGTTATTTCTGTCACCGGAATGGAATCTTCAGTTGTCAGGACGCTGACTGTTGAAGGTGTTGAAATCGATGGCACATTCTCCATCGGCAATGGAGAGAGAGTTCTTCTTGAGGTCCAATTGGAAGTGTCCGAAGGCGTCGCGAATGGAGTCTCCGGAGTGATAGAAGTTGCCGCCTCTTCACAGAAGAACACTGCTGTGAAAACAACCGTTGACATCGTAGTTGAAATCAGAACTATACACGACCTTAGATTCACTCTAGAGGGAGAGGATACAAAGACAGCAGAGTATCCTGACAAAGCCTATTTCTCACTCTTTATCACAAATCATGGGAATGTTCTAGAGGATGTAGAGGTACTTTCCAGTGAGTCACTCAGGGGTTGGACAGTGAATGTTGACTTCGATGAATTTGAGCTTGCACCCGGAGAGACTAGAGAGGTTCAGGTCAGTGTAACTCCTCCCAGCGATCTTCTCGACGACGACACATACAGTTTTACTGTCACCGTCCAACCTGAAGGACTCCCAGTAGCAGGCGAGCCGATTGATTTGGAGGTGACTTCAGTCATGCCATCGACCTTCATAGGGCTGTCCGAGGAAGCCACTCAGATGCTGGTTTACGGGTCCATCATCCTAGGCTCTATCTTAGTTGTGGTGTTGTTGTTCCGTTCTCGCGCAGAGAACCGTAGAATTGCCGAAGTGCTGGAAAATCAGTTTGAGGACTAAACAATCCTCCCGGAGTCCTGTCCGGATAGGCTTATTGCCCCAATTCAGTTGCAATGACCCGTCGGTCCCATAGGGACCGCCGGGTGTAACCTATGACTTCAGTTCCCGAGGCCTATATCGCGGTCGCGGCAATGACCTTGGTGGGAATCGGATTTCCAGTAGGTAGTTTCATCGCCGCCGAACTACTCAGGCCGAGGAAATCTCCCAACGACCCAACTAAGTTGAGATCGTGGTTGCTGCCTGGGTACGAGACCGACCAGAGCCTGTATATCCGCAGAGATTCTACTTACGAGTGCGGTGCTGAACCTCTGGGTGAGGCTCACATCAACTTCCACTTCCAGTACTACTGGTACGCCATCATTTTCCTCGTCTTCGACATTGCATTCATGTTCCTCGCCTTTGGTGGAGTAATAGCAATTCAAGATGGAATGGCCGACAGTCAAATGCTTGGCGCTCTTGCTACGCTCACCGTGTTCACAGTTCTGATGGGTTTGGGAGTGTGGCATGTCTTTCGCAAGCGAGGGAGAATATACATCTGAGGTAGATTATGGCAGAAGACGGGCAGAATTACTCGGTATTCAACAGCAGAATGTTGGTCGATGTGGTCGGCGATGTAACTGATGAGGCCCTCAAGGCAAGTCGGATGAAGGATGTAATCGGCGTTCTAGCTGGCCGGGTCTTCAATTGGGGCCAGAGGAAATCTCTGTTCCCATTGCACCTGGGAATCAAGTGCTGTGCGCTAGAGATGGCAGCAGCGGGTGCGAGTAGATTCGATGCTGAACGATTCGGTGTATTCTTCAGATCAAGCCCGAGACAGTGTGACGTTCTTCTTGTGAACGGCCCAGTTAGCAAGAAGTTCGCTGACCCCATAGTCAGATTGTGGGAACAGATGCCTGAGCCTAAGTGGTGCATCGCTATGGGGGAGTGTGCAATTTCAGGAGGACCGTATTTCCAATCGTATAATGTGCTTGAGGGAGTTGACACCGTGATTCCAGTTGATGTATACATTCCAGGATGTCCACCGAGGCCAGAGGCTCTGATTGATGGTTTCGATAAACTACGACAGAAGATCATCCGAATCGGTGTCGATGTAGACGATGTCAGACCTGATTCTGATGCCCCGATTATTATCGGAGACGAGTGAGGCGATACAATGGGCAAGATAGTCTCAGCATCGGTCCAGAAGGAAGCAGCTGAGGTCATAGTAAACTCAATCTCAGAATTGGATGGAGTCGAGGCAGAGGTTGTAGAACGCACAAACGGAACCCATCCTAGGAACACGGTTGTTGCTAATTCCTCTCCTGAGAGTTGGAGGAGTCTGGCAGAGAAGTTGTACTCCGAACATGCAGTAGATCACTGCTCGATGATAACCGGAATTCACTGGCCCGAGAGAGACGAAGACCGCAAGTGGGAAGTCGTCTATCACCTAATCAGGACCGGAGTTAGGGACCCTCCTTCTGAGGATGGTGTGGTCCAACCAATCATTGTCAACCCATCTACAGTCAGGGGGTTTGGAACTCCCGTCGAGATAGAGATTCATGTCGATATAGCGGATTCGATGACTCCTTCTGTTGACTCTGTTCAGGATATCTGGATAGGGGCCGATTGGAACGAGAAGGAGACTTGGGATCTAGTTGGAATAGACTTCGATGGCCATGAGGGAATGAGACGAGTACTGTTGCCTCATGAGACCCCTAGGGGATATCATCCTCTGCAAAAGCAGCATAATCTGAGGTATCATGGCTTTGAGGAGATGTACGACGATGCTCAAGGCTTTATGCGAAAGCCAGATGATGTTGGCAAGATCAAGTGAGGTGAGAAAATGGCAGAGATGTGGATTTCTATGGGCCCTCAGCACCCTATGACTCACGGCCTCTGGACACTCAAGGTAAAAGTCGACGGAGAGACTGTCGTCGATACAGAGCCCGACTTGGGATACATTCATCGCGGAGTCGAGAAGATTTGCGAGGCCCGCGATTTCACTCAGATTACCACTTACTGTGACAGACTGTGCTACGCCAGCGCCAACACATGGTCGCACTCCTACATCTATGCTGCAGAGGACCTACTTGAGGTGGAAGTTCCTGAAAGAGCGGAATATATCCGACTCATTGCCATTGAGATTCAGCGTATCGCCAGCCACCTGATGTGGCTGGGTGCCTATGGCCCCGATATTGGTAACCTGTCAATCATGGTCTGGTGCCTCAGGGAGCGCGAGATGATGATGGATCTACTGCAAGAGCTGGGTGGATCTAGGATGCACTACAACTTCCCAAGAATCGGCGGTGTCAAGAGAGACCTACCTTACGGCTTTGCACAGCGAGCTCGAGCCAAACTCAAGTTGTTCCTCAATAGGATTCAGGAGTATGAGGCACTCTACGATGAGAGCACCATCTTCCTCGTACGCAGTCAAGGAGTCGGTTACGCTAAGCCAGAAGAGATGGTCAACCACGGCGTAACCGGACCCAATCTGAGAGCAGGAGGAGTCAACTACGACGTTCGCTGGACTCATCCTTACTCGGTTTACAGTGAACTTGACTGGTCTGCACCTGTCGAACGCTCTTCAATCAAAGGAGCTGACTGCTACGACCGCTACAGAGTCAGAATAGAGGAAATGAGAGTCAGTGCTTCACTGGCCCTACAAGCTCTTGACAAGATTCCTGGCGGAGCCGACACCCACTACGAGCCCGAGGATCCTATGATTCTCGCAAAGGCTCCGAGCCGCGCTCCTGAGGGGACCTCTGGAGCACACCACTTTGAGGATAGCAGAGGCGAGTCGATGTTCTACATCGCAGGCGGCGGAGAAGGCAGAGGCAAGCAGCCATACAGAGTTTCAATCCGTTCTCCAATTTTCATCACCATTCCATTCGCAGCCAAGTGCATGATTGGTTACAAGGTAGCAGATATCCCAGCAATCATGGGCTCATTCGATCCTTGCATCGGGGAGACTGACAGGTGAGACTATGGCGAGCAGTGACTGGTTAGACATTGTTGGTTGGACAGAATCCATGACCAGCTGGTCAATGGACAATGTGCACGATGTAATGCCCTCTGAGGATATTGATCTCCAAGTCACTATACCGAGCACATGGGCATGGCCAGACCCAATTACGGTTGGTCCAATTTTCAATCTGCAAGATGGATTTGCAAACATCCAGCCAGCGCTTGAGGCATTCATGCATGCCATGATTATGTGCACGGTGGTTTTTGGAATGATGATGACCACGATGCTTGCCATTCCATACATCGAAAGGAAATTCATCGGACGTCTGATGGACAGATTGGGTGCTACGACCACTCTGAGGAGCCTCTGGGTCGGAGAGAGTGGCGTTACTGGTGGAGAATGGTGGAACAAACTTCCATTCGGTGTCGGAGGACCAATCGGTTGGACCATCGGAGCACTCAACAAGACATGGGGCAACTCACACGAATTGGAGACAGTATCAAGAGTGAATAACAGAAGTTATCACGGCTACTGGTTTCTACTTCCTGGATTCTTCCAAGCCTTCGCTGATTTCTTTAAGTTCGCAACTAAGGAACACATCGTCCCGAGAGATGCCGACAAAGTGGTCTTTGAGGTTGCTCCGGTAATTATCCTCTCAACCACTGTGATGGTGTTCGCATTCGTACCATTCGGGCCACACATCTACGCGGCCAATCCAGAATTGTCTCTGATTTTCATGATGGCAATTTTCGGTGTCGCCCCTCTTGGTGTATTCTTTGCCGGCTGGGCTTCCAACAACAAGTACACTCTCATCGGAGGAATGCGCTCGGCGGCCCAACTTACCGCCTACGAGATTCCTCTGCTGATTACCGTACTCGGCGTCGCTGTACTAAGCGGTTCGTTCAACATTATCGAGATTGTTGACTTCCAGATAGGAACAGACGAAGGTAATGTCTGGAATATCTTCATGATGCCTCTGGGAGCGCTACTCTTCCTCATCACCATGATTGCTGAAGTTGAGAGGATTCCGTTTGATATGCCCGAGGCCGAGGCCGAACTCGTCGAGGGCTGGTGGACCGAGTACGGAGGAATTCGCTGGGGACTTATGTTCGCAGCCGAGTACATGCGCTCATACGCCGCCTGCATATTGTTTGCTCTGTTCTTCCTAGGTGGCTGGGAGGCTCCATTCCAAGACACTCTAGCTAATCTGCCTTGGGTAGGTGGTATCGCAGAGTTCGGCCTCTCGCTGATTCCTGGAGTCGGATGGGTATTGCTGAAGGCATGGGCTCTTTTCGCCGTCTTCGTTTGGATCCGTGCTTCACTTCACAGAGTTAGGACTGACCAGATTCTCGAGTTTGGTTGGAGGTATCTACTACCACTTTCGCTAGTTCATATGGTGATGACAATAGCAATCAGAATCCTGCTCTGGGATGGTGGACCATGGAATCTACTGATTCCAATCGCAATTACGGCCGTGTCTGGAGGAATCTTCGTAATTCTAGCTATAGATGAGGACAAGGACGCGCTTGAGATTCAGCGCAGACCGTATAGCACTCAAGCGGTGGTCAAGGCATCACCAGGGAGTCATAGAGATTAGGAGTTGATTTGATGGGTTACAGGGCAAATACTGGGCATCCACACGCGACCCCCAATTTCAGGAATCTAGTCATACGCCCAATGTGGATGACTCTGAAAACTGCCCTTAGAACAGTTCCTTTCCTAGGTAGATTGGGCTTCCTGAGAAATGACTATCACGGCAAATCCGCATCCATGGTTGACCCGGCCACAAGAGAAAGAGTAGGAGTGGACCACCCCACACTTTGGCAGAAGTTCGCCGCCGACAGAGAGACTAGCGAAATTATGCCTTTCCTAGAGCGACCTGTCACTGTGATGTATCCTTACGAAAGGTTGGAGGATCTTGAGCCCTGGCTCTTCGTTCCAGGCAACTACAACGGCCGAATAGGAATTATCTGGGAGACCTGTACTGCGTGCAAGGCCTGCGTCAGGGCTTGCCCCAACGACTGTCTACACATGACTTCGGAAGTCAGAGTGAATGTTCTCGATACTGCCGAAGAGGGCGATGAGTGGCACGGCTATGGAAGTGAACTCGAAGAAGGCGGCTATGCCGCAAGGAAGAAGGATGACTTCGAGGATATTGCAGAGGGATTCGATCTAGTGAACTCTCACTCAGATGCCCCACAGCAGTATGACTTTGGAGAGATAATCGAGTTGTCCGGAGACAAGGCCACTGTTCGTTGGTCTGACGGTACTGGTGTAGAGACGATCCACTCCAGTTCTCTAACTCCTGCGGAGCAGGACATCGTGTCTGGGCAGATTGACATCGGCAGGTGCATGTTCTGCGGACTTTGTGCCGAGGCCTGTCCGTTTGAGTCCTTCTTCATGACCAACGAGTATGATGGAATGTCAGGTTTCTCGAGGCAGGATCTTTGGTTCGATGCGAGCAGAACCAGAGTCCTTCCAGCAGTTCACCAAGAAAGAGTTGACATGGAGCTGGCCAAGCGCGCTGAGAAAGAACTGAAGAAGCGCGAGAGGAAGGCTGCTAAGGCTGCGGAGGCCTAGTTATGGAATTGGATTTTGAAGCTCTCGTATTTTTCATATTGTCTGCCATGGCCATAGGCGGCGCGCTAGGCTGCGTCTATGCCCGTAGAGTCGCACATTCACTACTCTCTCTAATGCTCACATTCTTCGCCGTGGCCGGAGTATTCGTGATGGCTGGAGCAGAGATGTTGGCAGCCATCCAGATTCTGGTCTATCTGGGTTCAGTGATGCTCGTTGTGCAGTTCGGCGTCATGTTGACTCGCAAGCAGATACAGGAGGATGCCTGATGAGAGGAATTTCGGCACTCGCGCAGATTGGAGTATTCACATTGCTAATTATTCTACTCTCAGAGGTCATGTCGCACCCTATGTGGGGAGAGACCGGAACTCCGCCAACTACAGTTGATTTCGCAGTCTCAATATTCGGAGATTGGTCAGTTGCTACAATCGTCCTAGGTGTACTTCTTGCAATGGCTATGATTGGCGCATCTTATTTGGTTCGTGATGAAAGACTGGTCAATCTCATCTGGGATCTTGAGGGTGATGAAGAATGATCGAGACAAGCTGGATTGTAGGACTGGGAGTAATCCTGTTCTTCATCGGACTCATAGGGGCCTTCACCCGCAAGAATGCGATTGTAGTTCTGATGTGCATCGAGGTCATGCTTAATGCTGCTAACCTCAACTTTGTCGCTGGAGCATCACACTACAGCGATGTTGATGGCTGGGTCTTTACTGCGATCGCAATCGCGATTGCAGCCGCAGAGGTAGCAATTGGACTGGCCATACTGCTTTCGCTCTACAGCACCCAAGAGACAATTTCGCTGGATGAGGCTAACATATTGAAGAACTGAGGTGATTACATGGCAGATTCAGGAAATGAATGGAACCTATTGGGTCCAATTATCCCGTTCGTTCTAGTTACTCCGCTCCTGTATTTACAGGGCTGGGAATCGGCCGAAGCAGCTTTCCTGATTGTCGTCATCCCCTTGCTTACATTCCCAGCCATACTCATAGCAGGACAGATCTACAATGGCAACGAGACATGGAAGATTCGCTTCAAGGAAGGTGGAATCTTTGGCTTAGGAGCACTTGCCAGTTCACTCAGCATAGCATTATGGATAGTCTACGATTACGTCGCAGGTTCAGCGCATTTTGAGATGAATTCTGTCGTAGAACCATTCTCTTGGCTTACCTTTGATGTGATTCATTACGATGGAACCCAGTGGGATGTTAGTTCAGGATTCGCTGACATCGGCGTGGGAGTCTGGCTTGATCCAGTAAGTCTGATGTTACTGTTCGTTGCCACCTTCCTGTGCTTCCTGATTTGCTGGTTCAGCCTCGGATACATGAACACAGATCCAATCAACGAGGATAGCAATCACCGCTTCTACGGAGAATTCGTTCTCTTCGCTATTGGAATGTTCGGAATGGTACTGGCTGACAACTTCCTGTGGCTATTCATATTCTGGGAGATTATGGGTCTGTGCTCATATCTACTGATTGGCTTCTACTACTGGAAGGATAGCGCCGCTGCAGCCGCGAAGAAAGCCTTCCTGACGACGAGAGTAGGCGACGTATTCCTGATGGTAGGTCTGCTGATGCTGTATGACATCTACGGTTCGTTAGATTTCGCCGTCATCTTTGACGACCCATCAACTGGAGTCGCAGGGGCCTTGGTCGATTCAACTGATCTTAATTGGGCACTTCTAATGTTGTTTATTGGGGCTGTGGGCAAGTCGGCCCAGTTCCCACTGCACGTCTGGTTACCTGATGCGATGGAGGGACCAACTCCTGTGTCTGCTCTAATCCACGCTGCTACCATGGTAAATGCAGGTCTCTATCTGGTGTTTCGAATGGTCCCATTCGTAGACGTCCATGTAAGTGGAGTAACCGGACTTGAGGACTTCGCCCTTATCGTTGCTTGGATAGGAGGTATCACCGCCTTCATGGCAGCAGCTATTGCTTTTGTTCAGAACGACATCAAGAAAGTCCTCGCATACTCGACGATGAGTCAACTCGCATACATCTTCACCGGACTCGGCGCGGGACTTCTGTTCCTGAACCTCGGCGAATACCATGCCGGATACTTCGTCATAGGGGCTTCGATGTTCCACCTGTTCAATCACGCCATGGCCAAGGGGATGCTGTTCATGGCAAGCGGCTCGGTCATCCATGAGGTGCACCACGCTCACCATCACTTGCATCATGACGATCACGACTTCGACCCACAGGACATGCGCAATATGGGTGGGCTGGCATCAAGGATGCCAATTACTTCTACAGCGATGATGTTCGGTTCGATGTCAATCATTGGAATCCCGTTAATCGGTGGTTTTTGGTCCAAGGAAGGAATCATCGCTGAAACTTGGCTGGCCTGCCTGCACAAGGAGCCACTGATGCTAGGTCCGGCAATCCTCGTCCTTGCTACGGCAGGAATGACAGGATTCTACATGACGCGCATGTGGCTGATGACCTTCGCCGGCGAACCCAAGACCGATGTAGCAGAGCACGTCCACGAGGGCACCCCTTGGATTAGGGAACCACTAATCATACTCACTGTAATCACCGCATTAGGCGGTTTCCTACTTGCTCTACTAGGCGCTGTCGACTATCTAGGCGGAGAGAAGGACCATCTCGCCATGCACGGAGTCGCTGAAACTCTGAAACACGCCTTCCTGCCAGACAATAATGAACTCAAACTCATTGGCTGGACGACTATTCTATTGGCTGCTATACTTGGTCCAGTCATGGCTTCGCGAGTGCACGGAGGAAGACTCGCAGAAGGTGCTGTGGCTAACCCATTAGTAGGTTGGCTAGTTGACCTATCAAGCAGATTTGGCTCGCAAGATGTCTCCGAGATGGCCGACTCTCAGTTGGCAGAGGCCCTACAGAGAAGATTATACTTCGATGACTTGTATGAGATGATTGTAGCGAATACTGCAATTCCATTCGCATCCTTCACGGCTTGGTTCGACAAGAATGTAATTGATGGTGTCATTAAGCAAATTGAATCTAACTCCACATCTAGTTCAGTCTCAATTCGCAGTGTCACTACCGGGAGCACACGTGACTACATCCTGATGGCGGCCGTCGGAATGCTCTCGATATTCGCATTGATTTGGGGGGTGAGCACGTGATAGATGATCCTCTCTCGGTAATCACGCTCCTGCCGTTGTTCGCAGGCCTTCTTTTGCTTATTCTGCCACACATACTACCCTCACCTCAGGCTGAGAGTCTAGCTAGGATTTCTAGGAATCTCAGCATGGGGATCGCAATGGCCGTGGCTGTAATTTCCACTATGCTGTTCCTTGGACAGATTGGTAATATCGACTGGACAAACATCACCCAGGGAGGTTATGTCCTACAGAACGAGGCAGTCGATCTGATTCCATCCATTGGAGTCACATGGAAGGTCGGTGCAGACGCACTTTCCTTCCCGATGATTTGGCTGACTGCAGTACTCATCCCAATCTCAATGCTGGTTGAGTGGGATGCCAAGCGCGGACATCTTTTCCATCCTCTTTTGCTTGTAATGGAGGGCGCCTTGCTCGGCGTTTTCGTCGTACTCGACCTCTTTGTGTTTTACGTATTCTGGGAATTGACTCTGATTCCGATGTTTCTGCTTATTCTGATGTGGGGTGGAGAGGATAGACGTTATGCTGCGATGAAGTTCTTCATCTACACATTCGCAGCTAGTGTAATCATGCTTGTTGGAATTCTTGTTATGTATTTCCACACTGACCCAATCTCAGGTCTAGGCAGTCTCACCGGTCACCACTTCGACCTCGTCGCAATGACAGCACAAGACAACCTCATCCCCAGTGAAGGACTTAGGCATCTGGTCTGGCTAATGCTACTGATTGGTTTCGCGACCAAGATGCCAAGCGTACCGGTTCACACATGGCTACCCGATGCTCACGTTCAGGCCCCTACAGCCGGCTCCATGCTGCTTGCAGGAGTTATGCTGAAGATGGGAGCATACGGCTTCCTCAGAGTAGCTGTAACTATATTCCCAGAGTCTACAATAGAATTCATCCCTCTACTGATTGTCCTCGGTATGGCAAGCCTCGTTTACGGGGCTTGGGTATGCATGGGGCAGACTAACCTCAAGCGGATGGTAGCCTACTCATCAGTTTCTCACATGGGATTGATTTTCCTCGGAATTGCCACAATGCAACCTTTGGGAATCGCTGGAGCCCTGTTCATGATGTTCGCACACGGCATCATCAGCCCTCTGCTGTTCGCTGTGGCTGGTGCCTTCAAGCACCATTATCATACTCTCGAAATAGGCTCTATGCGAGGAATCGCACATCACAGCCCATGGCTGGCCGCGCACATGATGCTGGGATGGATGGCAAGCCTCGGGCTACCTCTACTAGCAGGCTTCGTAGCTGAAGTTGCTATCATGATCGCCTTCTGGATGTCTTACGGATGGCTTGTCCTACTTCCTGCTCTGACACTAATCATTACCGCGGTGTACTATTTGTCCTCAATGCAGAGAACAATCTTCGAGTCCAACGACCCAAAGAAGGGAATTCTACCAGACACCATGCACGGCGAGGAGCCACGTGACATCACTTGGCATGAGAACGCGGGTATGCTTGTACTCGGGGCTATGACAGTACTATTCGGAATCATGCCATTCTTCTTCTGGGACATGATGTCTGATTGGAGTTCAGGCTTCACTGTTGAGACTCTCATCGACGCTATGCATTCGCAGGGGTGGAAGCCATGAGTTCGATACTTACTGATATTGATCTCACTACAACAACTATGCTTCTGCCTGAGATAATGATGCTTCTAGGCATAGTAGCGCTGATTTTGATACCTAATCTGGGTGACGCTACCATACGCATCCCCCTCACACGAACTAGGGTGCCTATCCTAATTGGAGGAACCAGATTTTCCCTAACTGGCGACCCTAGGGCTCCAAATCAAGTAGCCAATGTTGTTCTATTCTTAGCCATTGGTTTCACCGCCCTCACCGCCTTAAACCCGAATAACCTCGAGGAGTTTTCTCTAGAGGGGGGTTTTGAGATAGGAAACTCACTAATGATAACTGAATTTAGCAGGTTATTCACGCTACTTTTCACATCCGCATTACTTCTCGCTTCGGTAGCAACTTCTACTAGGATGCCAGCCAAACCGAAGGCTGCTGCCCCCCTAGAATCGGACTCCGACGAAGTTGCAGATTCCAAGATCTCTGCACTGATTGACAACCGCAGGCAAGTCGACTTCCACATCCTCCTACTCACCACAGGTTTGGGCATGAGCTTGATGGCGATGGCGACTAATCTGTTCATGCTCTTTGTATGCCTTGAGCTGGCTTCTCTATCCTCCTACGTCCTCGTAGCCTTCCACAAGGAGACTAACGTCGGCGGCGAGGCTGGAATGAAGTACTTCATGGTTGGATCTGTTGTGTCCGCAATCGGAATCTACGGCATGTCGCTGCTGTACATCTGGAGCGGCAGCCTAGACATGGCAGACTTAGCAGCCGCATGGTCCGCTATGGAGACCAACGACCCACTGGCGATGGTGGGGGTTGGCCTGATGATGGTCGCCTTCGGATTCAAGGTCGGAGCAGCCCCATTCCATCTCGCTGTTCCTGATGCCTACTCTGGAGCATCCTCACCAATTGCTGGTCTATTGGCCACCGCATCCAAGGCGATGGGCTTCGTGGCTCTAATTAGACTCCTGCTGATTGTCACCCTGCCTCCATCTGGACAGGCGATTTGGATGCTTACGATTGCCCTTATCGCGGTACTCACCATGACTTGGGGGAATCTGGCTGCTCTGACCAGTGACAACCCGAAGAGGATGCTGGCCTATTCGAGCGTAGCCCACGCTGGCTACATGCTCGCGGCAATGGCAGCCGTAGGCTCGGGCCTAGCAGACGCATCCACTTCCTCGATGATTCTAACTGCAGTGGTCTTCAACCTGCTAATTCTGGTCTTGTTCAAGCTCGGTGCATTCCTCGTACTCTCTATGCTTGAGGCAGAAGGGAGAGGTCACAGAATCGAGGACCTGTATGGACTTGCTCGGAGAGATCCTGTAATTGGTGTGGCCATGTTTGTTTTCATGCTCTCCTTAGCCGGAGTACCACCGCTCTCTGGATTCCTATCTAAGCTCCTGATGATTAATGGAATAGTCTCAGTTTCGGCTGGGACCGGTGACGTTGCTTCGAATACGATAGTCGACTGGGCTGGCGGAGTTGACCCATTGTTTTGGTTGGCAGTGGCCATTGTTCTCAACAGTGCTCTCTCACTGTTCTACTACTTGAGAATCGGATTAGTCATGTTCTTTGAGTCTCCCAAATCAGATTCTCCACTAAACGAAGTCAAATCACATGACGATTGGTATACAGCTTCTCCCAGATTGGCGATAGTAGTTTGCGCCATCCTGACTCTCCTATTTGGAATCGGCCCGATGAGCGAGTGGTTGCTCAATGTCGTGACATCAGCCGTGGACAGCATGATAGGATTGTGAACCGCAACCTCAACTTCACATAGGGGACTACCGACCGGGGCCTATGGCCCGTAGGGAGGAGAAGGTGGATGCTGAGCTCCTAGCCCAGCTTGAATCCGGAGGCGACCGCATTCGCGTACCGCTTCCAAACCGCAAGGTCAACGAGATGTTTGCTATAGCCGATCAGATTCTCGGCGGACGTCGAGTCAAGGCGGTCTGTGAGGACGGCGAGAGTCGTCTTGCTAGAATCCCGGGTAAGATGAGAAGGCGCCAGTGGGTACGCGAGGGAGATCTGATTGTGGTCCAACCTTGGGACTTCCAGGATGAGAAGGCCAACGTTTGCATGCGTTACACGAAGACCCAGTCACTGTACCTTTCACGCAAGGGAGTACTCCCTGAGATTGTAGATCTCTTCGGAGTCACCGACCTTTCTCAAAATGAGGATATAGAAATTGAACCGGTCTCCGAACCAGAACCAGCCGAAGATCCCGTTCAGGAATCCGAGCCTGAGGTAATCGAACAGACATCATCCGTGTCTGACGAATCAGAGGAAGACATCGACTCGTTCTTCGGGTGAGTGTATGGATGAGCATGAAGACCTTCCAGAGGTCGACGCCCTTCTGAGGGCCGAGAAGAAGCACGAATGGATCTCAGAACCTCGCTTCAAGCGGATGTTCAACGAGATTGAGGATGGCCTGCAAGGCGTACTTGGCAAAGGCAAGTACGAATGGGTAGACAGGAGAGTCTTCGATCAGGTATTCGATCGCTCCACCCTACTTGCTGTTCACAAGTTGATGCAGAAGGGGCAGATTGAGACCATTGACTACCCGATAGCCAGAGGCAAGGAGGCCCATGTCTTCCACGCGACTACCAATCATGGACCGGTTGCTGTGAAAATCTTCCATACCACGAACGCTGTTTTCAAGGGTCTCGCCAAGTACATCGATGGAGATCCAAGATTCAAAGGTCTGTCGAGGAGGCATAGAGAACTGGTCAACATCTGGGTGCGCAAGGAGTTCCGAAATCTGCGCAGGATGAGAAATCACGGACTTAGGGTTCCAGAGCCCCTTGATAATCTGAAAAACGTCCTCGTGATGGAGTATATCGGTGATGACAAGGGTCCAAGCCCAAGGCTCAAGGAAATCTCAGTTGACAACCCATACGAGGTCTTTGAGGAACTCCTTGATTTCATCGCCATTAATTGGCATAAGTGTGATCTTGTCCACGCAGATTTCAGTGAGTACAATATCCTGCTAAATGATGACGAAATTTGGGTAATAGATGCAGGCCAGAGTGTCACTCGCCAGCATCCAAGCGCCGAGGAGTTCCTTGTTCGAGATGTCACCCGCATCGTGGATTGGATTAATCGTCAGGGACACAATGTAGACTTGGCTGAGAGCCTTGCTAGGGTGCTTGATGACCCTGTACCAGAGGCTTCTAGAGCCTCAGGCGGGGATTAAAGCGGACGGGCGGGTCGGCCGCACCCGTGGAACTGCTAGCGCGCGTACCCAAGAACCGCATCGCCGTGCTCATAGGCAAGGGCGGGCAGACCCGAAAAATGCTGGAAGAGATTAGCGGGGCTGAATTAGACATCGACTCCCAGACTGGCGAGGTGATGGCAGAATGGAAGGAGGAGCCTGACCCCGTTGTCAGGATGAAGATGCCCGATGTGGTGTTAGCAATCGGCCGGGGACTCGCTCCCAGCAGAGCAATACAATTGATTCAGGATGACGTATTCCTCAGGATGTATGACATCCGTGAGTGGGTAGGTAGACAGCCTAACCAGACTCGCAGGATGAGAAGTAGACTGATTGGTAGAAACGGCCGTATCCGTAGCCTAATTGAGGAAATCTCAAACTGCGAGATGGCAATCCACGGCTCCACCGTTCTGGTTATCGGAGACCGAGACGGCATTACACTTGCCGGACCAGCAATTGAGGGGATTTTGCGCGGCTCTGAGCACAGTACAATCCTGCACGGACTGGAGCAGGACAGGAAGCGAATGCGGATGCAATCACGCCAATTGGAATCATTCGAGGAGCGTGGATCGGGCGACTCTTCCAAGTTCGATACTCTCGTACCTGGTTTAGCACAGGCCCGTCGGCGCAGAGAGAGGAGGCATAAAGCCTCCCAAATTGATCCATCTGACTCAGACGAAGTATCTGAGGTGATGCATCTCGCAGANGATGAGTCTGTTACTTTCGAAGAGGAATGAAACCGCCACGCATAAGCGTGGGAGTCCTCACGGAATGTCATGGCAAACCCGTTGGAGGAGATGTACGACTACGAAAGATGGTCAACCAACATCATCATCTTAGTTATCGGATTGGTATTCGCAGGCATTACTCTTGAATCTGTTGAAATTGAGAACCCGCTCTCGGATTTCCTGTATGACTACTACATCGACCCGGTTTTGCAGGAGTCATCCTCTGATGCAGGATATAATGTTCCAAACACACTGACATATGCTCTTCTGCTCGCTCTATTCGCAATCTCTCTGGCTGCATGGTTGCGACATCTCGGAATCGACGCTAGTGACGCGACTCTACTGGCTCTGATGCCTTACGTATTCTGGGCATCTCTTGGAGAAGTCGTTGAGGATGCCAGCATGTTTGATACCTCTCTCGAGAGTTACTTCGTCAGCCCGGCCATCCACTTCCAGACTGCAGCTTGGGTAGTGATTGCTGGAGCATTGGCTTACCGAATATCAAACTCCAATNTCGATGCAGACAGTATGCGTTCCAAGGCCGAGAGCACAGCAATGGTNCTGATCACCGCGCAGGTAGTAATCTACTACAGTTCAGTTGAATCTGGCGGAGTAGCTTCGTCTCCTGATTTCGATAACATGCCCATGCTGTTCTGTTTCATCGCCGCACTTCTGCTTCCCACACTGACAGCCAAATGTTCCCTGTTTGATTTTACAATCGTCCAGCGCACCGTCTTCCTCGTCGGTCTGGGAGGTTGTATTGCCCTGACTGGGCCACTGGTAGCATACGGAATCAGTTACCCGGACCATGTGGTAATCTGGCCACTTTTCGTTGTCCTTGGGCTGCCAGGATTGCTAGTGTACTGGATGCACACTAACGGACTTCCTGCAGCCAATGAGTTGTCCGAGGCAGGGCACATCGCTGGTATTCTGCCTCCGGGAATGACTGAGGATGAATACGAGGAGTTGGAATCCGAGGAGAAGAATTTGATTGAGAGGCTTCGTAACAAGGCTGTGATGGCTTCGCCAGTAGTATCTCTGGCCGTAGCAGGGCAGTTCCTCGATGGGATCGCCACAGGAATTGGAATCGAAGAATTTGGATATGCTGAGAAACATGTCTTCTCTGCTAGCATAATCGAGGCTTTCGGGTCAGCCTACGGATTCACTGTAATCAAGCTCCTGCTAGGTGGAATTATCTGGTATTTCTTCGCCATTGCTAATTTTGAGCACAGGCAGCAACATCTGAGATTGTTGATTTCGATGGTTATTCTCACTGTGGGAATGGCACCCGGTTTACGTGATGTCGGTAGGCTCGCTTTGGGCGTGTAATTTCGACATCTATGATGTCGACTCCATTCAATTGAAGTCCCACTCGCTACCTCGTTGGCCTAGAGCATGGACCGGTTGCCAACGTCAATTGACCTCGAGAGTGCAGATTTCACATCTCGTTTTGAGCACAATTCTACCTTATGTGAGACCTTGAGGTCAAGGCTTGATTCTGTCAAGTTAGGAGGTGGTGAGAAGTATGTCCAGCGACATCGTGAGCGCGGCAAGAGTCTGCCTAGGGAGAGGATTTCAGAAATCTGCGATCCAGCAACTCCGTTCCTAGAACTCTCTAGTCTTGCAGCTCATGAGTTGTACGATGGAAGAGCCCACTCTGCAGGGATTGTCACCGGAATCGGTGTCGTTCACGGCAGAGAGTGTATGTTTGTAGCTAACGATGCGACCGTTAAGGGAGGCTCTTACTACCCACTCACCGTGAAGAAGCATGTCAGGGCTCAAGAGGTCGCAGAGGAGAACAACCTGCCTTGTATCTACCTAGTCGNCTCAGGTGGTGCCTTCCTGCCGATGCAGGATGAGGTATTCCCGGACAAACTCCACTTTGGACGGATATTCCGAAATCAGGCGATCCTGTCGAGCAAGGGAATCCCGCAAGTGGCAGCCGTGCTTGGCTCGTGTACTGCTGGAGGGGCTTACATCCCGGCAATGTCAGACGAGTCGATTATTGTAAAGGGCAATGGCACCATTTTCCTCGCTGGACCCCCTCTGGTCAAATCGGCTACAGGTGAGGAGGTAACTGCTGAGAATCTGGGTGGCGCTGATCTGCACACCAGAGAGTCCGGGGTGGCCGATCATTTCGCCGAAGACGAACCAGAGGCGCTTAGGATGGTCCGCAACATCGTTGAGAATCTAAACGTCTCTCCGAAGCACAGGTTAGACGTCTCCCGGCCTGAGGAGCCAGCGCATGACCCGCAGGATTTACTCGGAGTCATTCCGAAGGACAACAGGACACCATACGATGTTCGAGAGGTGATTTCGAGAATAGTCGACGGCTCACGTTTTCATGAGTTCAAGCAACGATACGGCAATACTCTCGTCTGCGGTTTCGCTAGGATTCACGGCTACCCTGTAGGAATAGTCGCCAACAACGGGATCCTATTCTCAGAGTCGTCTCTAAAGGGGGCCCACTTCGTTGAACTGTGTGGTCAGCGCGGTGTTCCACTCGTCTTCCTACAGAATATCTCAGGATTTATGGTTGGTAGAGAGGCTGAGTCTGGTGGAATTGCCAAGGATGGTGCCAAGCTCGTTACTGCCGTATCCTGCGTTCCAGTGCCCAAGTTCACTGTAATCATCGGAGGCTCGCACGGTGCGGGCAACTACGGTATGTGCGGGCGAGCTTACGACCCGAGATTCCTTTTCATGTGGCCAAATGCACGTATTTCCGTGATGGGTGGTGAGCAGGCTGCGGATGTACTCTCTACGGTAGGTAATGCCGACCCTGATGAGATCAGGAACAAGTACGAGAATGAGAGCAACCCATATTATTCCTCAGCCAGACTTTGGGATGATGGAGTAATCGATCCAAGAGACACCAGAGATGTGCTAGGTCTGTGCATCTCCGCAAGCCTCAACGCAGACTTACCCGAGCAAGGTTATGGAGTATTCAGGATGTGAGAAGATGATGGCAGACACAACCCCTGAGTGCAGCATGTGCAGATTGCAAATTGACGGCCCTACTGCGACCATCACCATGGACCGAGTCGATGCCTACAATGCTCTCAACATCCAATTAATCTCTGAGATAACAGAGTTACTAGATTGGACTACCCAGCGCTCCGTGGGNGTGACAGGCTCACTTCGAGATTCTTCGGGCTCTGAGCACCTCCGAGTTCTTGTCCTACGTTCTTCTGGCAAGCACTTCTGCGCTGGAGCTGATATCAACATGATGCGTGATGCTGGTTCAAAGACACCCGAAGAGAACCGAACTGACTCTGCTAGGTTAGACCGACTATTCCACACACTTTGGGCTCATCCGTGCTTTACAATTGGCTGCGTGCAAGGAGTAGCTCTAGGGGGTGGTGCAGGGCTGGTTTCCTGCCTCGACCACGTCATTGCCGAGCCGAATACTAGAATTGCGCTATCTGAAGCAAAACTGGGAATTCTTCCTGCTGTAATCGGCCCCTATGTCTACCGCAAGGTGGGAAGTGCGGAGTTCCGTAGACTCTCGATGCTCGCAAGTAGGGTTGGCTCGAACGAGGCCTTGAGAATCGGTTTAGTCAGCAGCATTGCAGACTCTGCTGACGATTTCGATTCTGCTACAAGAGCCGTGATTGATGATTTGATGAGCAGCGGTCCGATGGCTGTGACTGAAGCCAAGAGGTTGGTAGAGAAACTGGATACATGGACTGGTTCCTTCGAAGAACTCAGAGAATGGACCCTTGACAAGACCAGTGAGATGCGAGGCTCTCGCGAGGGGCAGGAAGGCCTCTCCTCGTTCCTAGAGAGACGTCCACCGGATTGGGCGTCGAGGGACGGGGAAGGTTAGTATGAACGAGTTACCATTTGGTGCCGTACTAGTCGCAAATAGAGGCGAGATTGCCGTCAGGGTTCTGACTGCTGCTAGAGAGGCGGGACTCCGAGGAGTGGCCGTATTCTCCGATGCCGATGCCAAGGCTCTGCACGTCGAAGTTGCAGACGAAGCAATCCACTTACCCGGCGAGACACTGGCCGAGACCTATCTCAACTCAGACGCCATCATTGCCGCGGCCCAGAGCAGTGGTGCCCAGGCTATTCACCCCGGGTACGGGTTCTTATCTGAGAGGGCCGATTTCGCATCTGCTGTGAAGCAGGCAGGCCTAGTCTGGATAGGCCCTCCTCCAGAAGCCATCTCGACAATGGGGGACAAGATATCTGCCAGATCTAAGATGATGGAATCTGGAGTGCCCGTGATTCCTGGAGAAGAACTCTCGGTTCCAGACGGCGCTGACCACCTAGGCCAGTTGGCGGCTTGTGCTGCTAGAGTTGGATATCCTCTACTGCTCAAGGCTAGTGCTGGAGGAGGAGGCAAGGGAATGAGGGCTGTTAGTGAACCGAAAATGCTCAGAACAGAGTATGAGGCCGCATCTAGAGAAGCTTCTGCGGCATTCGGTGATGGCACGATTTACGTCGAAAGGCTACTTGTCGGGGCAAGACACATCGAGGTTCAGGTTCTAGCAGACTCGCACGGAAACTGCATCCATTTGAACGAGCGCGACTGCTCTCTACAACGGAGACATCAGAAAGTCATCGAAGAAGCTCCTTCTCCAGTGGTTAGCGCTGACTTGAGGGCTGCGATGGGAGAAGCTGCAGTCAGAGCNGCCAAAGCAGTTGACTACGAAGGGGCAGGGACAGTGGAGTTCCTACTTTCTGACAGAGGCGAGTTCTTTTTTCTAGAGATGAACACCCGACTGCAAGTTGAGCATCCTGTAACGGAGATGATTACCGGCGTGGATCTCGTACTCAAGCAGTTTGAGGTGGCCGCAGGGATGCAATTGGGGCTCGTCCAATCAGATATAGGAATCACAGGACATTCGATGGAGGCCCGAATCTATGCTGAGGACCCGAGTAAGGGTTTCCTCCCTGCAATCGGGGACCTAGCGATGTGGCGAGCNCCAGCTGGACCTGGGATAAGAGTCGACACTGGTGTGAGGGAGGGTGATTCAGTAACGGTAGAATTCGACCCTATGCTGGCAAAACTGGTCGTTCACGCCCCGACCCGAACCGCAGCGGCACGGCGATTGTACAACGCTCTCTCCGACCTACGTGCCTTGGGAGTAATCACTAACATTGGGTTTCTGCGCCAAATGGCAAACCATCCAGACTTCGTCTCCGGCTCAATCACTACTGATTACCTAGATTCTACGGATATTTCTGAGTTTAATGAACCAGAAACAGACCCTGCAATACTGGTAGCGATAGCAGCCGCAGCTAGCCGTTTCGGATTAGATAGANCCGGTCCTGCAGGCGACGACGGAACATTGGTTGACGAGCACACAGGCCACGCTGGTGACCCATTCAGGACTTTGTCAAGGCCCTTCCCATAGGTGATAGAATGGAGTGGAGTATAGCAGAATCAGGAACTCGATACACTGCCAAACTGTCTGATTCAGAGGGCGCTATGAATCTAGTCGGATTCACTGCCGACGGACAAGAAGGTACACATGGCGAGATTAGCATAGTTAGAGATACTCAGGCAAACCGGCTCCTAATCGAGATTGACGGCTCGGCACACATCGCTCATGTTGCCAAGGTAGGGGACGACTGGTGGATCCACCTTGATGGGAGAATCCACGTTGTAACTGGACACGAGCCAGGTAGCTCAAACAATTCATCCGGAGAAGGAGGACTCACAGCTCCAATGCCGGGAACCATCCTTGAGGTCCATGTGAAAGAAGGCCAGAGGGTCCGCGAGGGACAAACGCTGCTGGTAATGGAGGCGATGAAGATGGAGCATCGTATTCAAGCGCCGAAGGCGGGCGAGGTTGTGTCACTAAACTTCTCAGAAGGAGANAGAGTTGATATGGGTGCAACACTAGTTGAGTTGGGNGATTAGCCNANATAACTCACAACTTGAACTAAAATCATAATTGCTGACACAACTAAGAACATTGGTCGCAGCAGAGAGTAGCCATATTTGAGAACATATCCAGGTGCTAGGTAACCTCCAATCATATTCGCTAAAGCAAATGGAATTGCAACTTTATAGTTGACAAATGCAGCCATTGCGAAAATTGCAAAAGAACCGATGTTTCCTCCAAAATTCAAAATTCTGCCAGTAGCAGCTGCCCTATCCATTCCAAAACCTGCACCCTTGATGTAACCAACCATCAACATACTGCCAGTACCGGGTCCGAGAAATCCTTCATAGAAACCTAATCCAGCGCCCATGCCTACAGTTACTGGAATTACCTTGTTTTGCTTAATCTCTTCTTCCTTTCCAAATTGAGGATTGAACAAGACATAGAGAAACAATGCTGAGAGAACAATGATCACAATTCCAAGCAATATATCTGCGCTAATTGAAAGCACCACCTTGGCCCCGATTATTGAAAATAGAAACATCAATGTCCACCCAATAAAGGCCGCCTTTCTTGGAACAATTTCGCTTTGTAGATATTTTGCACTCGCAATTGCTGCTGCTGCTGCCGATGCAAATTTGTTTGTTCCCAATGCAACGTGTGGCGGCAAGCCCGCACCAAGCATTGCAGGTAAACGAAGTAGTCCACCCCCTCCGACCGCACTATCGACAAAACCTGCAAAAACTCCCACCAGCATCAGTAGTAGGAATACTTCGTTATCCACGAAGCTATCCGGAGTTGTCGGGATATCAGATTTGCAGTCCGATGACGGGTCTGCATTAATACAGGGCGGCCGCATCGAAGAACCATGGAGGGATTCGCGGTATTGATGGCAATTCTGATGGGAATCAGCCTATCGGCAGCATCTGGATTCAGAGTCTTCTTGCCACCCTTCCTTCTTTCAATCGTAGCCAGATTTGACCTAGTTTGGTTCTTGGACCTAAATCTAACTGGTACTCAATTCGAATTCTTCACTTCGACACTCGCCATTGTTATCCTAGGTATAGCGACAATCGCCGAGTTCGCAGGATATTACGTTACATGGATAGACAACGCCTTGGACACAATTGCTACCCCCGCTTCGATTCTTGCTGGAATTGCGATGACGGCAATAGTTCTCGAGGGTACTGACCCGATCATCCAATGGGCCATCGCTGTGATTGCTGGAGGTGGTGTTTCAGCTACAATTCAATCAGCCACTGTGGCAACCAGAGGTTTGAGTTCGACCTTCACCTTTGGACTGGGTAATCCAGCGATAGCTACAGGNGAGAACGTGGCTAGTGTCGTACTGACACTGATTGCAATCCTAATTCCATTCCTCTCGGCCTTCGTGGTTATTTTACTAGTGGCCCTATTGGCTAGACTGAACAGGAAGAAGAAAGACACGATCAATGAAGTGGATTGAGGAATTCCTGTCCTCCCATATAGGGTCGCAGGACTTCTGGAATTGAGACACTACCATCCTCTGTTTGATTCTGCTCCATTATGGCAACCAAAGCCCGACTAGTTGCGATTGCGGTGGAGTTCAGTGTGTGGACAGCCTCGTTACCCTCCGTTGTCCGAAACCTCATCCTCAAACGATTGGCTTGGTAGTCTGTGCAGTTAGAGCAAGAGACTACCTCCTTGTATTGCCCTGCTCCAGGAAGCCAAGCCTCAAGGTCGTACTTTCTGGCAGCAACAGTGCCCATGTCACCTGTACAGATATTCACCACCCGATAGTGCAGCCCCAGACTGTCCCACATATCCATTGCATTGGCAAGTAACTCCTCATGGTAATCCCAAGACTCATCAGGATGAGATATGACAATCTGCTCGACCTTGGTGAATTGGTGAACTCTCCAAATTCCCCTGTCAGAAAGCCCGTGTGCTCCTACCTCACGGCGGAAGCAAGCCGAAACTCCAACCAATTTTATTGGCAACTCGCTGGGCTCAATAATTTCATCCATTCGCATGGCGGTTAGAGGGTGCTCACTAGTCGCGATAAGGTAGTACTTGTCAGGCTCAATCCCATACATCACAGTCTCAAAGTCAGCCAAATCGGTTACTCCTTCGTAGGCCTCTCTATTCATCATCAAAGGCGGCTGTACGAGAGTATATCNTCGCTTCATTAGGAAGTCAGCACCGTACTGCTGCAGAGCCATCTCAAGTCTTGCCAAGTCTCCTTGCAGGAAGTAGAACCTGCTACCTGTGACCTTGGCACCTCTGGATTGNTCGACCCAACCATTCATTTCAATCAGATCGTTGTGATTCCTAGGCCCAAAGGCCAGNTCGGTTTTTTCACCGTGAAGGCTGTGAAGTGTATTCTTCTGATCGTCCTCACCGATAGGAACTTCTTCGTGCAGGATGTTAGGAATNCTCATTCGCAGAGCATCTCGATTGGCCAGATACTCATCCGATAGATCTGACAATTCATCTATCTTCGCTCCTATGTCCGCGACTTCTGAGAGAATCCTGTCTGCAGCCGCAGAATCGCCCGATTTCTTGGCATCAGCAATACCTCTAGCAGCCGTATTTCGAGCCTTCCTCAATTGGTCGACTTCGTATCTTGTCTTGCGCCACTCCTCATCAAGTCTGATGACCTCATCTATGTTCTCGTAACCGAGACCCCGCCTATCGTGGTCGGCCCGAATGACGTCCGAATGCTCCCTGAACATGCTGATGTCTAGCATTATGACCAGTCTGAGGGGCTAGTCAGTGAGCCTTCAACCAATCGGACGATTACTCACAGGAAAGATATGTCCTGCCACAGAGCGGCAGGACCAAGGAAGAGGATTCCCGTTACCAAGTAGCCCAGAATACTTCCTCCATTGAGCAATGGCAGACCTGCCTGAGCCTGTCCTCGTGCAACNTGAGTCATCAATGCGACATACCCACATAGTCCGCCAAACAGAGTCCCCAGCCCGACTACCAATTGGTCACTGTACATCGGGATGCCCCAGATGGTGCTAATCTCTGCACCGGATTCAGGAAGGAAAGAAACTGCCGAGATTACCAGCATACCGGGGAAGATTACATCTCCAAGCCCCATGAACAGAGCATCCCTCCCGCCTTTCTTCGGCTTGATGTNTGGAGCCGGATCATCCCAGTCCATATCTTCTGAAGGCTCGCGACTCATTACACTCTCTTCTTCTTCGATGAAAGAATAACCTCTCTCCTTCGGTGCTACCAGAAGCACGGGCAACTTGTTCTTGATCATGGTATCAGCGAGTTCCAGCATGTGCTTGCTGCTGTTAACTGCCCAATGGTCGTAGATGGCGGCTGCAATCATGAATGCGATTATCAATACGGGAACGAATGAGACACCAATCAGAGTGATTACACCCGCTCCCACTAGAACCCCAACTGTGTTTACAACATACCACTCGGGATACTTCACAAGCAATACCATCATGGCGACGCTAACTGCAATAGAGGTAGCCAGTGAAAGGGTCGAAGACGATATCCCAAGCAGATAGTACATAAGAGCAACATATGGATACACGATGTAAAACAGACTCATCCCTAGGGCGAAGATTACGATCCCCTTGATGATGTAGTCCAAACCCTTACGCGCAAGCCAGATTATGGCTACGGTGAAAATCAGAATGAACATCATTTCCATGGCAACATAGCCACCCTTGGAAGCCCCTTCCTCTCCGAATGCCCTTGCCTCAGGGACATCGTAAAGTGGTTGAATACTGAGCCCCAGAAGAATTGTACCGATGAACATCCCGCCCATACTGACCATCGAAGCCCACTGCTGGCTCATCACCTCGAGTATGCCCTCTGACTCTCCATCCATGCCCCCACGAACTTCATGAGCCATATCACCTTGACCCGTTCACGCACACCAGCGAAATGCAGGAGGAATTGGTATCGACCCGCGCGATTGGCTAGATTCGCGTATCGCGATGGGTATGAAACTAGGTCTGGAGAACTCCAGGACTCTACTATCGAGATTGGGCGATCCTCACCTCGACTTTCCTTCCATACATGTTGCCGGCAGCAACGGCAAAGGATCGCTATGTGTCCAACTATCTGCTGCCGCATCTGCAAGTGGGCTGACTACTGGNCTATTCACCTCGCCTCATCTAGTGACCGTTGAGGAGCGAATCAGAATTGATGGCAGACCGATTGCGTCAGAGAGTTTCGATAGAGCCCTGTCTAGGGTGAGGGAGGCCTCAGAACAGGAGCCTGTATGCAGTCCGACCTACTTCNAGACTACTTTCCTAGCAGCTATGGTGGCATTCAGAGAGGCCGGCGTGCAAAGGGGAATCATCGAGACCGGGATGGGAGGCAGACTAGATGCGACAAGACTGGTCTGTGCGGATCTGTGCTTCCTAACGACCATATCGATGGAGCACAGTGAATACCTCGGTGAGACGCTTCGCGAAATCGCCTTTGAGAAGGCTTCCATCCATCGTCCCGGAGTACCAATAATTGCATTGGATAATGAGGATGCCACTGTGAGAGAAGTCATTGAGTCAATCGCTGGCCCCGACTTAACTTGGTGGACCAGTCAAGGCGAAACATCGTGGGAGGGCTACGCATCCATGGTGAAGGAAGCAGCAACAATTCTCGGATGGTCTACCAGTTCCGCTGAATGCGTTTGGCCGGGGCGCTCTCCGAGATTCGGTAGTGACTGGGTCGAGGGTATAATCACGCGAATCAGTGCCGCTCACAATGCCGAGAGTTTGGCAGCCGACCTCTCCGAGGTTGAAAGGCCATCAGTGCTTCTTCTTGGTATGACTACAAAGAGCGATATCAATGAGACTCTCTCGCCGCTTGNTAAACAACTCAAAGCAAACCCTATTTTCCAAGGATTGGTGTTAACTCAACCAATCACCGGACGCAATCCAGCGGTGTCGATCAAGGATCTAAATTACACTTTGAGCGGCTTTGGGGTCGAGCCCGAAACTGTACATGAGAACCCAATTGAGGCTTTCTCAGCCGCCTCAGAATTGGCAATTGATGGTGGCTTTGATCTCATGATTATAGGAAGTGTATATCTGGTCGGAGACCTGTTTAGACATATGATAGAGAGTAATGAATGTGACCTCTGGGAAGCCTTGACCGCTCACTAAGAACCCAAGTATGATGACTTTCGGTGGTTCTCGCATAGCATGACCGAGAAGTCTGACGATAAGGTCGAAGTGAAAGTCGTCGTTGAGTCNAAGGACTCAGCATCGAAAGTGATACTNGCNGGNCTGACNGTTGTTCTNNTGGGNATTCTGATCGTTCTCGCTTCAGGAGGTGGAGTAGACAGCTTACTACCCAAATCGACCGTTTCTGAGGGAAACTGTGGAGATGGAATAGACAACGACAAGGGAGGCCAAGCAGATGAGGATGATCCCGATTGCTACTCCAATCCTTCAGTCTGGGAGGGTTACGACCCCAGCAGGACTGAGGCGAACCGAGATAACGATCCACCCGGTGGACGGCCCTGAGGTGTGAACATGAGTGAGAAATGGGACAGAAGATTCCTCGACCTAGCGGCACATATCTCCACTTGGAGCAAGGACCCATCCACTAAGGTCGGATGCGTTGTTGTTGGTGAAGACAGGGAAATCAGATCAACCGGATTCAATGGCTTCCCTCGTGGCATTGAGGATGATGAGGAAAGACTCGCAGATAGAGAGCAGAAGTATCCACTTATCTGTCATGCCGAGGAAAATGCGATTATGCATGCTGCCAGAACAGGAGTTTCACTCAAGGGAAACACTGCATATGTGACATGGCCGCCATGCTCAAGATGCACCAGATCACTCATCCAAGCGGGAGTTTCAGAAGTAGTCTATCCAGCTGATATTGAAATCCCAGACAGATGGCAGGACGATTTTTCAATAGCATCAGCCATGATGAAAGAAGCCGGAGTAACAGTCAGGCAGGCTTAGGAAAGTCGCTCCAGCATCTCTTCCAAATCGGAGTATAGGTCCTCGATTGAACCATCATTTACCAGCATAAGATCTGCCATTGCAGCGGTTGCGTTGAGGGCTTGTCCTGATTCGTCCTTGGCAACAGCCTCTTTCTCTTCATTGGCAAAGAAAGTCTCTTTGTCAGAAATATCTCCAGTTCTCGCACGAGACTTTGCTCTTTGCCAGCGTGCCTCTGTCCCCGCCCTAACTTCGATGAGGATGAAATCTTCACGTTCTCGCAAGGCTTCTACCTCTCCAGGAGTGCGAATTGAATCTATTACAGCATCATCCCCCGAGAGTCTCCCCAACAGCATCTCAGCTAGAATTCCCGGGCCACCGATTCTGCGTAACTCATTACCACCTTCGATTAGGTTCTCACGAGATTCTTTGAGACCGTTTTCTTGGAGGTAAACACGAATTGAATCAGAACAGGATTCACTTGCGAATCCTTTGGAAACAAGCCAAGCCACAACTGTAGATTTACCTGAGGCATAGCGGCCAGTCAGACCAATCAGCATAGTATGACGGAGTGTTCTCCGTGCATAGCGATTTCGTCACGACCAGTACCTTCGAGTACGCGCGTACTTCAACTCAGCATTGTGAATTGCTCTGAGTAGCCTAATCCTCTCTCCCTTGACATGTCCACGCAATATCCTCGTAGCAGTCTCCTCTGCTATACCTCGACCCATCAGACACATCACCGCTTCAACACCGTGGTTGCGTACTAATTCTGCATTTTTCTCCATCTTCCCTCTGATGGTAGGATCTCTGCTAGAAACCCACTCCGCCAACATTCCTTCCATCCTCTCCGGGGCGCAGGCTAGCATCCTGCCGCCGCAAGAGGAGCAATCTTTGACTCTCTCTTCCATCCTGCCCACTCTACCTCGTCGCTTGCTCTGGCAGTTGAGGCAGATTAGCACCGCACGCTCATTCACTAGGCGAATCTCAAGACGCTCCCGCAATTCATTATCCGACCAAGATGGGAGCAAGAGATCTCGTTCACCCTTGGGACTCATTCCAAGCGGCCCAGTAGCCGTTTGCGATACTTCTACTGTACCATTCTGAATCTCTCTCATAACATCCACGGTGGAGTCGATATCCATCCTCTCGTGGAACAATTTGTCTAGTGACTCCTCAATAACCGGAGTCCCTCGGTATCTCTCCATCAATCCCTCTAGGTTGACCTTCCTAGGATCTACACCTTTGGCGAGCACACCCATCCTACGGGCTACTTGAACCACTCTCCACCTGACAGCGAGTCCGTTCGGAATTGTCATCCTGAGAATCGAGGGTAGGGCGTCGGGGGGTGTATCTTGTAACCACTCGACGACATTACTCGCGGTCATTCCAGGAACTTGGAATGAGACTCTGTATGGGTCCACCAGGGCCCTCCCCATCTTTCCTTGCAGCATCGAGCCCATGGCTTGGATGAAATGAGCAAGAGCCTCGTTGATTTTTGAGCCACGGCAGGTGTTCAATACAATGGTCCCATCTCTATTTTCTACAGTCATCGTTCTGTCATCAGGAAGTACACCAGTCGCATCGAGATGTTCTGCGACGCATGTAACGATGGTCTCTGCGGCAATCTCAGATAGTGGGTAGGATGAGAACGACACACAACCGTCCTCTTCGGGCAATGCTCCAATTTCTATTGCTGCACTTCTTCGCATTCTCCCGACTTCTTCGGCAACTTCTCTAGGTACAGGTGGCAATTCTCCCGCCCAAATCGGCGCCTCACCACTCTCCTTTACTGGGGCGACCAACAATTCTTCTTGTTCTGGGTCAGCATCGATAATCTCCCAAGTTCGTCCCGCCATTACGAATCTACGAGCCCGACCGAGCGACTCACCACTTCCGTCTCCCAAAGAGAGTACGAATGCCTCGTCGACCGAGCCCAAGACCTGCCGAGTAACTGCATCTCTAACTCTGTATGACATCTCATCAGGAATCATCGAGTAATGGTCACCACGAGTCTTTCCCAGTCTGCCAGCAGGAGAAAACCATCCTCCCTTGAGGGATTCTGGTAGGGCCTGCAGCAACTGCCGTCGCCACTTTTCCTTGTCAGAATCAGGCACTTCATCTTCCCAAGATGGGCGCTCTGCCGGCGCATCTCCCTTGCTCCTTGAGACTAGCTCTTTCCACAACTTCGAAGACCAAGTTGTAACATCTGACTCAGCAGGATTCTCAATAAGTCGAAGCAACCAACGATCATCGAGCACTTTGAGTACTGCTAGAGTCGACTCATGAGNCCATTCTTTCAAAATCGAGCATCTTTGGAAAATATCNGTNGACAATGTAAGTGGAACTACTCCCCTTTCTATCGCCATCTGGAGGAGTTGGTTGGCGACAACGATACCCGGGTTTATTCTCCACTCTACNCCTTCAATCTCTCCTTCCATCGCTCTTCGGGCAATGACCCCTGCCTCTGAGATACCATCAGCATCCCAAGCCAGAACCCGACCACGTCCGGTTCCACCCATATGGTGCTCAGCTCTACCCAGCNGCTGCAGCATCCTGTCCACCGCTCTCGGACTCTGAATCTGATGTACTCTTCGTATCGTTCCAATGTCAATGCCCAACTCAAGGCTGCTAGTGCAGATTAGNGCATGCAACTTGCCTGCCCGCAGAGCATTCTCCATTTCCCTCCTAGTCTCGGCTGCTAGGCTGCCATGATGTACACCAATCGTTAGTTCGGGTGAGAGGCGAGACAATCTCTGCGCGACAGTTTCCGCTGCACTTCTCGAGTTTACGAAAACTAGTGACGGATTGTCCTCTAGTAGAGTCTGTGACAGAGACCTAAATGCTGCTACTGAACTGGGCGAGATGGACCACTCAACAGACATGACNTCGTCCTCGGGCATGACTCGTTCTCGATGCACCTCGATCTTCGTTGTCCGAGGCGCCGGACCATGTACGGGCTCAGAATCAGAATGCATCCATCTTGCCATCTCGCTTGGATTACCAACGGTGGCCGACAGCCCTACTCGCTGGATCGACTCATTGCAATACTCCTCGACCCTTGCTATTCCTACCAGCAACTGTGAACCGCGCTCGGATGCTGCCAAATCGTGAACCTCATCAATNACGATAGCACGGACTCCGGCAAGATGTTGCCTCAGTCGACTGCCTAGGAGCATAATCTGGAGAGTCTCGGGAGTTGTCACTAACAAATTAGGAGGCGATTTGGACTGACGCGTCCTCTCACTTTGTGGAGTATCTCCATGACGCAGTCCCACAGTGAGCCCCAGGGGATCTAACATTGCTCTGAGTCTTCTATCGATATCACGGTTCAAGGCCCTAAGTGGAGTCACATATAGGATCGACAGACCCTGCCATTCCTCTGAAAGTGCTCTAGAGGCAAGCGGCAGTACCGCAGCCTCGGTCTTGCCGCTTCCTGTTGGAGCCAGAAGCAATCTGTGTCCTCCTTCTAATAGCCCGGACATCGATTCCTTCTGAATCGGAGTTAATTCCCATCCTAGGTCTTTGACNAGTCCAGAGACAAGAGGATGGAATTCACCGCTCGATTGCCCGGACATGACTCATCGCCTCACTACACAGCCGAAAACCCTCGCACCTAATTACGGGTGCTCAGGAACCGGATCGGACCAATGTGACATCTTGTTCATGGTGATTGTCACATTCGTGATTTCCCCTTCTTCCCAGTAGTCTACTGCGATGAAAGTGGGNCTGTTNTCCATTATCTCCCAACATTCAAGAGACCGCTCCAAGAGATTGTCATAATCATTGACATCTACAGCCCTTACCGGATCTGGCAGACCAAATGCGTTACTAAGCCAGTTATTCAAATGCCAAACAGGCTGAGAACCATCTCCTCTATACACAGTGCAAGACATCTCCTCGGCGCTATTCTCGGCGTAGTCTGTAGTCCAGCTGAAAACTCCGAAGTCATGCAACCAGGGGAAATTGTCGTTCTGAGCCTGCTCCCAGAATACCACTAGGTCAGTTCCTGCTAGAACTAAATCTCCCAAACTTGGCCATGACTCTCCAAGTGTATGTGTGTAGATTCGCTCGTACATCCCAGTCTCCTTGAATAGGAATTCAAGGTGCTCAGCGGGAACATAATTCTCGAATAGCAGAGTAACGACGTCTCCACTACTATTGTTCATCAGCGATCCGAGAAGCCGCAGCCAATCGAAAGCATCGACCTCACCGAATAGACAGGGGTGGAAGAACTGCCCAGTGCCATGACAGAACCTCACATCCTCAGCGCTTGTATTGTCATCACTTCGGTGATGAGAGTCGACCATGAATGCCCTGATNCCTCCATCCCACTGCAATTGCAGTCCTGTGTAATGATTGACTCCAATGAGGAATTGATCCTCTACGGTAGAATATGCGTTGTGGGTTTCTGGNAAAGTGAAATCATCAAATGTCCTCAAGCAGTATACAGTCTCGCCGTGGCATGCCATCATACTATCCGAATCGCGGGGGTCGAATCCTCTATCCTCTTCCCAATCGTTAGGCAGACCATCTCCGTCGATATCCGAATCGAGAGCATCGCACTCACCATCTCCGTCGATGTCTGAAGGAGTCGAGGAAGTGTTCCAAGAATCACTATTACAATCGAGCTCGACGGTGTTGTTGTATCCATCCCCATCTACATCGGCATCCTCGGAATCTACGATTCCGTCTCCATCCATATCAGGCGGAGGCGGCGATGTGCAACCTGCGACCAGTAGCGCACAGACCAGCAAAGCAGAGCCCCATTGTCGCATAGAATCGTCAGTCTAAGCAAAGCACATGAACCAATCGGAGTAGAAATTTACATTCTAAGAGCCGACTTCAGCATGAACCGCTCGTCGGAAGGCACTAATCGGGAGAGCATGACGCCGGGGAGAGAGAAATGGCGAGCAGAGGCGGCTCAAAGCAGGGTTTCATCGCCCGTTGGTGGCATAGCCAGAGCGAACGCCATTTCGCTATCATCACCTATTCCACCATCCTCTCGGTTGCTTCTCTAATCTGGGGTTTTGTATTTCTATTCATGTTAGGGGGCTACAGCGATCCCGATCTTGAACACCTAGTTCCTTGGAGTTGGTTGGCGTTTGTCGGTGGGATTCTAGTGGCATTCTATGCCGCACCCGAATTCTTTGTTTANTGGGGTCAGAAGCAGTTACTCGAAGATATCCTGCTAATNGATTCGAGACCAGAGGTCCTTCGTCGCCGGAAAGAGGCCGAAGATGCGGCCGATATGCTTGGAACCAAGTATCAGGCTCGACTCATGGGACTTTATCTAGTCCACAACATCAACATTGGCAAGAAGTACAGAGTCGAAGCAATTACTCCAATGAGGCCACATTTCACTGCCACCAGTGAGGAAGCAATCTCCCTACCAGCCGATGATAACTCCTGGTGGAACACGACCGACTCTCTACTATCTCGGACCCTTCCCGGACTACACGCACTCAGGAATCCAGACGTCAATCGTGGAATCATGATTACATCTNTTGTTTTTGGACTTGGTCTCGCTGCCAACTCTGTACTCGGAATGTTCAGAGGACCGAGTGGTGAGATGGACCACACTTTGGATCTCACAGCCTCTCTATACGAGTTTTCGACGATTCACGAACCATCTCCATTTTATGACGCTGTGAGCATACTAATGTTGCTCGTCTGTGCTTCTCTGGTGATTTCTACGAGGCCCGGTAATTCTCCTTCTCAGGAGGAGGAATAGATGACGGAGTTCGCTAGAGAAGCAACACTAGCAATCGGACTAGTAACTATTCTACTTGGCTCAATGTGGGTTGCAACAGGCTCATTTCCTCCGATGGTTGTAGTGGAGTCAGGCTCAATGATGCACGAAGATGAAGGCTCTGTGGGAGCCATTGACCCCGGGGACCTCATCTTAGTGATGGATCCAGATAGAGTCGAGATAGTGACCTATGTCGAGGCTACTGAAGAAGCAAATGAGAACTTTGGATATCAGAATCACGGAATGGCAGGTGACGTCATCATCTATCGAAAGAATGGGGGCTCGGACACCCCGGTAATCCACAGAGCCCTTCTCAAAGCAGTAGCAAACTCATCCGGCGGCTGGGATGTCCCAGGAACTCCCTTGGTTAATGTGGACACCATTACCTGGACACTAGACTACGAATGCTATTACCACGGGGGAACTTACAATCTAAAGATAGACAGCTGGGAACCATCGCATGAGGGATACCTCACTACTGGAGACAATCCAGACACTAATGGATGCGATATTGACCAACTCAGAGCCACTAATCCTGATGCCAGCGAGACCTACATCCGCGGTAATGGACTGAAGGACGAGAAAGGTAATCCAGTTCTCGCTGTCAAGGATGAATGGATCATCGGAGTAGCAGCAACTGAGATTCCTTGGCTAGGTGCAGCCAAACTAGCAATCTCAGGCACTTCTTCCCAAGTAACCGATTCGACTTGGAGGAGCCTAGGAATGGTTGTCGCGTTAATCATCGCAACTCCATACCTGATGGAAGCAATCTCCGAGCGTAGAAAAGACGAGCCAAATTCAGACCANTCTGGGCAGGATGATTGGCATCATGACGATGAATAGAATTACGAAACTGCTCATACTACTAATTCTACCTGCTATTGATTCGATTCGCAGAGGATTTGCTCCTTTGGCCAACCGAGATAACACTGAGTGAAATCCGTCCTTGACAATATGCCCTCCATCGAAAGGAATCATTGGAATCAGATTGGCGAAGCCAANAAGGAAATTAATCCACACCATCCAGAATAGAAAATCGAAGAGCATCAGCATGCCATCAGTGCCCAGAACTGATGCGATGACACCATCTCCTGCCCGTATCATCTCTCTCTCCTCAAGGAGCATTGTCTGACCATCGTATGCAATCGGGATTCCAATCATTACTAGAGGGGCTCGCAAGAACCCTAGTTCCGATGAAGTGATGTTGGAATACATGTGAACAGTCGAGTTGGTCGAGCGTAAATTACTCACTCCAAGAAAAGCATCACCCTTCTCTATCCCCAAATCGGNCAGTATTGATTCAGTATCTTCTATGCAGACCAAATCTCCCTCGCATCGGTCAATGTAGTAGTCGTGTCGATCCCCAAGAGTGACTGAGATATCGCGAACAGTTCGTAAACCATCAGAGTTAGGCTGTGAAAGTTTTGTCAGAGTCACTTCATCGCCTGCGGAAAGCAATTTCATCTGTTCCGAGAATTCACTGTAGTTTGAAATTCTGACACCATCTATCCGGATGATTATCTCATACGGCATCAAACCGCCTTCTTCAGCACCCTCGTCTGAAATAATTCCAGTGGCATAGACTCCAGAATGACTCGCAACCATTCCGGTTGCCGCTGCTGATAGAAGCAACAGAGCTAGATATGTCGCGATGATATTGATTGACGGGCCAGCAGCATACAGACGCATTCTCTCACGCAATGGGGCTCTGACCATCTCATGATGTTGCGGCTCTGCAAAGGCACCGATAGGAATCGGACCAGCCAATAGAAGTCCAAAACTACGCACACGCATGCCATGCGCTCTTGCTTGGATACCGTGGCTGTATTCGTGGATTACCAGAGCGAAGATTAGGGCCAGAACCGGCCACCAAAACGGAACAAAACTGGTTACTCCGGGAATCAGAAGCAAATCGCTAGCCGGCAAGTATTCCTCAGGAGGTGACCTGGCAGTAGTTATCGCCGATGCGAATAGTAGAGCAACTACTCCAATCATAATCAGAAGACATAACCAGATAGAGAACTCGCCGTATCCTCTCCAAAAAGATCGATTTCTAGATACTCTTTCTAGAACACCCTGTCCTTGTTTGGTCCTGACCATCAAGACCACTCCCAGCATTCTAGTAATTCCATATTGGTCTAGAGTTCCCCGATCCTCCATCCAAAGTAATGCTAGATACCAAATTGCAATAGCAGTAAGTGCCCAAACAGGCATTCCAAATAGATACAGTAAGGAAAATGTCAGAAGAGGCAACAGATAACTCCGTTGTCCCGGTTCCATGACTCAGGGGCAGTATTTTCCCTATTCAACCTGCGTTTGGTATACGCTAAGCAAATGAGGCCGCCCCCCGTCCCAAAATCATGACCGAGTCTGACGGCAACCGCTCAAAGAGCGATAACAGACAGGTCGAATCATTAAGACGCGAGAGAGACAGTATCCGCAGAATTCTCGAGCAGGCCTCTTTAGATGGAGTAAAGGAGAATGTAAAGAGGCTGACAGAGAGGCTCGATAGGATAGAATCACAGATACCTGGTGACTCTAGTTCACAGACTCAAGAATAGATTGGAGTCTTAGCGAAGCCGAACTCTCGTCAATCGAGCGCGCTCCGTCAGAGCGACAAACGAGAGCTAGGAATCTGTGTAGGGGCATACCCTTCTCCCAGTCTAGATGAGGAGTACCATTCTTTGTGAGAGGAAGTTTAGGGATACTTCTAGACAAATGCCGAAGTTTTCCAGTCAGAGAGCCGACTTCAACGCGCATTATACGCCAACTATCGCCCCTTACTCCTTTGAGTCTGTATGCGTAGAGGGGCAGAAGACCACACCTCTCACCAGTAACTCGCAAAGCCTCGTACTGATCCATAGTTCGACCTGATAAGTACTGCTTGGGGACCTTGGATGATTTTACTTCAATTGGGAAGCACATATCTCCTCGTAGAGCTAGTAAATCACCAGTTCCCTCTGATCCACTGCCGGGTGCTCTAACAACTAGAAAAGGCCTCTGAACGACCTGCATCGCCCTTGCTCTCTCAACTTCGGTGCATGATTTGATAATCGCCCTGACTCCCTTGATTTCACCGGCTAGAACAGCGCGAAGCTCACGTTCGTATACGCTGCTCACGCCACTATCGCATTCTCAGGGTTCTTGAGGACATTGGTGAGCCATTACTCGAACTTGCCCTTTCGGTATTCCCTCGTCCTGTCGACTCCTGGGAACCTATCCTCACTCTCTCGATAAACCGTCTTCATGTTTGTAAGGAAGTTATTTTCATTGGTGACAATTAGGACCATATCGACACCCGGGTCTTCTTCGCCATCCATCCACTCAAGCACAATCTCCATTGTCATTCGTGCTCCTTCACGGTGAGGATATGCAAAGACATCCATGCCTAGAGGAGGAGTAACCAATGTGTTTCGTGGCTTTAACGCCTCAACTTCATCGAATAGTGCATCATATGACTTCTTCAGCAACTCTCTTCTGAAATTATCCTGAGTTGGTCTCCTACAATCGGGCCCCACNACATGAACAAGATGCTCGACTGGAAGATTGAATGAGGGAGTGGTAACAGCTTCTCCAACTCCACATGGTTGCAGGTTATCCTTCCTGCGTTCTTTCGCAATTCCAGCACAAAACTCACGCAGTTCAGGGCCTGCTGCTTGATGCATTCGCTCATCGAGCCCTTCTCTGCCAGCAAGCCTGTTATTTGCCGGGACGACCATGACATCTCCTTCTACTCGAGTAACATCTCCAAACAGGACTCTAACCTGCCCATGGTTGCACTCTCGAACAATGACGACCTCTGCCATAGGCTCCTGAGGAGGGGGCCATCGGATATCTAATCATCGGGAAGCCAGAAACATGAGGAATTGGGGAACCTTGATTCGCAAGTGCCTTGCAGATAGGAGCATGTCCTCTGGATATGTGCTGGTAAATGTTGAACCCGGCCACGAGAAAAGTGTCTGCGACGCGGCCGCATCACTCGATTGTGTCTCGGACACCAATCTTCTGTTCGGCGATTACGATCTAATAATCAAGGTCGAAGGAGATGATATCGGGGACATCGCACGTAGTGTTGTTGAGCAAATCAGGTCTATCCCAGGCGTTTCGAACACGAAAACGCTAGCCTGCGCAGAAATGTGATTGAGTCAGTCGGATTTTCAGAAAAACCCCCAATTGGGGCGCAGTATAGCGAATTTCATCCCATAACTTCATTATCTCTCTCGAAAGCCCACGAGACGGAGGAATTGCTACATGTCTGGAAAGAAATACTTCGTACTGATGGAAGGCGGAAAAGATACCACACAGGTATTCGTAAGCAAGCAGCCACGCGGAGCGGCCCTAAAGGCAGCTACCCGTGGAGTCACCAGCATAGAGCTCAGGGAGCGCGGGACCAACAAGGTCCACGTCTTCAAGGGCTGGACTGAGATGGTTGACAAGCCTGCTAACGGCCCTGCATGGCTACCAGCCAAGATCAAGAAGGCCAACGTAAGCAAGAGCGGAACAAAGCGCCTCTAGGCGTCGTTCCGTCTCTTGTCTCGCGTTCGAACGCACCTTGTGGCGTAGCGTACGCTATTTTCGACCCATGCCTAGCTTCCTTGCTATCATGGCTAATGGGTCGTAGTACTCTGTAACTACTCTCTCTTTGAGAGGAATGATAGCGTTATCTGTGATATTTATTCCAGCCGGGCACACCTCTGTGCAGCACTTGGTGATGTTACAGTAACCTATTCCAAAGTCATCCTTGACTTCAGGAATTCTATTCTCGGTATCTAGAGGGTGCATCTCAAGATTAGCCAAGCGAACGAAGAAGCGCGGTCCAGCAAATTCTTCGAACTTCTGATGTTCTCTCAAAACGTGACATGTGTTCACACACAGCATGCACTCTATACAGGATCTGAACTCTTGGATTCTATCTGCCTCTTGCTGGCTGAACTCCCAGTCGGGCTCTTCTGGGCCATTTATTGGGGCAATCTTCCTATCAGTCTCGTAAGCCCAACTAGTGTCTGTAACTAGATCCTTAGTGAGTGGAAAGGCCTGCATCGGCTTGACGAGGACTGGTTTATCCTCTGGAGTTTCTTTGAGGACATCCTCCATTCTCGTCATGCACATTAGTTTCGCCTTGCCGTTGACCTCAGCGCTGCAAGAGCCACACTTGCCCGCCTTGCAGTTCCAGCGGCAAGACAGATCTGGCGCATGCTCAGCCTGTATTCTGTGAATTACATCGAGGACAACCATGCCCTCATCGAGCTCTACAGTGTAATCCTCCATCTTTCCGAATGGCTCGCCATCTGCATCAGGCTCGCCACGGAAGACTCTGAATGTCACTTCATCACTCATGCCCTACCCTCCTTAGCTAGGTCATCTGCATCTAGCAGATCCTCTAACTCTTCAGGAATGGGAGGATAGGAGACATAGTCTATGTCCATCGAACCATCTTCAGCCTGCTTGATCACGCTGTTCACCTTGCCCCAATAGGTATAGTCGGGGTCTGGAAAGTCGTCTCTGGTATGGCCTCCCCGGCTTTCCTCTCTCCTGAAAGCCGCTAGAGCACACATTCTGCTCACATCAATCATTGCGCCCAACTCTAAGGCCTGATGCCATCCAGGGTTGTAGATTCTACTTCCACCAGGGGAGACAACAGCAGCCCTCTGTTCAAGCTCATCTAGATCCTTCAGGGCTTCTAGGAGCAAGTCCCCATTACGAATGATGCCAGCTTTATTCTGCATCATCTCTCTAAGGTCGCTGACCACCTTAGCCGGGTTTTCTCCTCCCTCTCGAATGAGCGGGGCCAGAGTCTCTTCAATCGCATCGTCAATGTCGGACTGATCGATTCCGGCGAAGTAAGTCATTTGCTTGGAAGATTCGGCGGCCTGCTCGCCAGCTATTCTGCCGAATACGAGAAGATCGGAAAGAGAGTTCCCCCCGAGGCGATTCGCACCGTGTAGTCCGGTGGCGACCTCTCCGGCTGCGAATAATCCGGGAACTGTACTCTCTTGAGTGAAAGGGTCGACCTTCACGCCACCCATGACATAGTGAGCAGTGGGCCCTACTTCCATCGGCTGCTTCGTGATATCCACGGCAGCCAGTTCCATGAATTGGTGATACATACCAGGGAGCTTCTTCTTGACCTCTTCTTCGGTTCTCCATGAGATGTCCAAGTAAGCGCCACCGTGTTCGGAAGCCCGGCCAGCATCACGCTCGCTGTTGATCGCCTTAGCGACAACATCACGAGTTAGCAATTCAGGTGGCCTGCGCTTTGTAGCGAGTTTACCAGAAATGACTTCCTCCACCCATGCCTGAGATTCTTCTTCTGTATCTGCGAACTCATCGGCATACATCTCAGGGATGTAGTTGAACATGAATCTCTTACCTTCTGAGTTGGTCAGCATACCGCCCTCTCCGCGGACACCTTCGGTGACCAAGATTCCCTTTACTGAAGGAGGCCATATCATCCCAGTGGGATGGAACTGTACAAACTCCATGTCACCCATCTCGGCACCCGCCCAGTAGGCCAGAGCGTGACCTTCGCCTGTATACTCCCAGGAGCCTGAGCAGACTTCCCAACAGCGTGTAATTCCTCCAGTTGCCAAAACTATAGATTTGGCCTTGAATACATGCAATGCACCATCATTTCGGTCGTATGCGAAGCATCCGGAGACGCGACCATCGGTAGTGAAGAGCCTTCTGACTGTAAATTCCATGAAAACATCCATCCCCATGTGGATACCCTTCTGTTGTAGGGTACGAATCAACTCAAGACCAGTAGCGTCCCCAATGTGAGCGAGTCTTGGATAAGTGTGGCCTCCGAAGTTGCGTTGACTAGTCAACCCCTTCGGGGTTCGATCGAAAACTGCACCCCACTGTTCCAACTCACGAATCCTATCCGGGGCCTCCTTAGCGTGAATTTGAGCCATCCTCCAATCACCTAGGTACTTGCCCCCCTTCATCGTGTCACGAAAGTGAGTCTGCCAAGAATCGCGATGGTCTTTGTTAGCTAGTGCAGCGGCCGCCCCTCCCTCGGCCATCACCGTGTGAGCTTTGCCGAGCATCGACTTGCAGATCATGGCCACACTGACTCCAGCGGCACTCGCCTCGATTGCCGCTCTCAGACCAGCCCCGCCGGCCCCAATAATGACCACATCATGCTCGTGGGTTATCACATCAGTCATCACAGGCCACCCCACAGAATGATGTCATTCCATCCAAACATAGGATCGGTGCAGGCATAGATGTAGAAGTCAGTAAACATCACCCAGAACAGACTGTAAAGAGCCCATTCCTTGTGCTTCTCATTTAGTCCCGTGGAAAGCTTCCATAGACTGTACTTGATTTTGCCCAGAGAACCACTAGTCCAGTCGTTTGAACCTCCTCCAATGACGTGACGGAAGGCGTGGCATCCGAAGGTATATCCAGCCAACATCAGAACGTTGACCAGCAGACAGATCGATCCAAAACTGACTCCGTATGTATGAACATCTCCTTCGTGAAAGTTGACTGAGAGCCAGAAGTCCCATGACAGTATTGGCAGATACAACAGCATGACGTACATGAAATAACGATGCAGATTTTGTACTACTAGCAACCCAGTCTCTCCGCTGTACTCGTCCCATGGCTTGGAGACAGCACATCCAGTCGGCTGTTGCATGAAAGCCCGGTAGTACGCCTTGCGATAGTAGTAGCAAGTAGCACGAAAACCGGCCGGGAAAATCAGAATGAACATGGCCGGTGACATCCATGCCAACCACATCGGAACAAGTGACCCCATCGTACCTTCTCCGGGTATGATTAGCGGGCTAAAAAGCGGACTGAGGACGTGACTACCTTGACCCTCTATCGCCATCGTCTGGTGACCCGCACTCCTACCAAATTCCTCGAAGTACCAGAAGTCAGACTCCATCATCCCGCGCCATGTAGCATAGACGATCATGAACCCTAGATATGCTACCATGGCGGTAGGACCTTTCCACCAAGCATCCACTCTATCAGTAGCGCCGAAACCTTTCTTCATCGGAAGCGGGAGTTTGATGCCCTCAGTCATCCGCATCCCCGATGCTCAACGGCATCGTTCTAGTTTCATAAGGGATTGCATGAGTCCCTTTGGGACTCAGGTGCAGGTGTAAGGTTGAAGGCACATCTCCCCAATCGGAGTTCATGGACGGAGATATAGAATCCTCAATCTGCATGAATTGTGGTCACATGCCCGGAGCGTGGTTACCCGGTCTTCCTTGTCCGGAGTGCGGCGAGACACTAATCTAAGCCAGTCCGGCGTAGTCCGCATCAGCCTCTTCCATCTCGATCTCATCGACGTCCATTTGGGCTAGTTGGAGCTTACCAGAAAGCTCGTCGTTTACGGCATGCCAGTAAGAGTAAGCCTCGATTACCCAGATTCCGGATTCGCGAGTTCCATTGCCACTCCCCTTGACCCCGCCGAAAGGTAGGTGGGCCTCGGCACCTGTTGTCGAGTTGTTGATTCCAGTCATCCCTGCCTTGATTCCAGTTTTGTACCGGTAGGCCTCGAGGCGATCATTGGTGTAAATCGCTGACGAGAGGCCATATGGGGAAGCGTTGGCTAGGTGTAGTGCATGGTCAAAGTCACGTGCCTTGACGATAGTCACTACTGGCCCAAAAATCTCCTCGTGGAAGCACTCCATGTCTTCAGTGACATCCATGTAGACGTGAGGCCACATGTAGACGCCTTCACCTGCATCGCCATGGAAATTATCGGGTTTGTTGTCGTTTGTAATACGACCCCCTCCCCAGATTTTCGTTGCACCGCTGGCTTCACACATTTCGATACCCTTGAGGAAGTCAACTGCATACTTCTCTGATAGCATCGAGCCGTACAGTACTCCCTCATGACGCATAGAGTCACCAATCACTGTCGATTTTACTTTGTTCATGAGACGCTCGACGAACTCATCGTAGATATCCTCGTGGATAATCAGGTTGCCAAGACTGGTGCAGCGCTGTCCAGCAGTTCCAAATCCGGCCCAGTATGCACCTTCTACCGCGTTTTCCATATTGGCGGAGGGCATGATGACCAATGGATTCTTGCCACCTAATTCGAGTGACGCGCTGACTAGATTGCGACCACAGGTCTCACCAATCATCTTTCCAACTGCAGTGCTGCCTGTGAACGAGATTTTGTTGACCATTCCTAAATCTGCTGAATCGACTAGATCCTGCCCCGCTCCACTGCCCTTACCGTGGATGAGATTGATGACACCGTCTGGAAGGCCAGCTTCGTGCATGACACGGGCGAGTGCGAACGAAAGCAATGGAGAGTCCTGAGGTGATTTCCAAACACAGGTGTTACCGCACATAATGGCTGGAATCATCTTCCAGAAAGGAACCGCCGAAGGGAAGTTACAGGCGTTTATGATCCCACAAACCCCGAGAGGTCTACGGTAGGTGAAAAGCTCCTTGTCTGGCAACTCCGAGTTTACGGTCTGACCGTATAATCGGCGACCTTCTGACTGGAAGAAAAGACAAGTATCAATCGCTTCCTGAATCTCACCACCGCACTCCTTCAGAGTTTTACCTATCTCACGGGCCTGTAGGCGCACAAGGTCGTCTTTGCGCTCCATGAGCAAGCGGCCCATGTTCCCAATTACTTGTCCGCGAGTAGGGGCAGGAGTCGCCGCCCAACCAGGAAACGCTTCTCGGGCGGCCGCAAGTGCATCGTGAACGTCAGACTTGGTCGAAAGAGGAAACTCACCGAGACAGTCGTCCAACCAAGCTGGATTGGTGCTTTCATAGGTCGCACCATCGCTAGCAAGAGCCAGATTGCCATTGATTATATTGTATCCGCGAACCTTGGGCGATCCATTCGGGTTGTTTGCTTCCATGTATTCGAAGCCGGTCTCTAGAACGTGGGTCATGGCCCGGCGAATGGCCATCTAGCAATGAATCCTACTCATCCGCCCTCATCGTTCCGATAACCGTTTCAACCTTAGGGACACCTCTAGATTGGTAGGTTTAACTAGCCTGAGAGCACAAGGGTATCCGTTAGGGGGCGTAGAAGTGTCCGATGAAGCGAATGAAACTCTCACATTAAGAGTCGCTAAAGCCATACCCAGCGACGTAGGCCACGGCCGCGCTCGCGTACCATTTGACAACGAACTAAACCTCAAACCAGGGGACATCGTAGAGATATCCGGTGAGCAGCGGACCGCTGCTATAGTTTGGCGCTGCAGACCTGAGGATGCTAACCTCGGCGTAATCCGAATTGATGGTATCATTCGAAAGAATGCCGGAGTAAGTCTAGGCGACAGAGTCACCATCAGCAAGGTAGAGACTCAACCTTGTCAGAGGCTTGTTCTTAGCCCTGTAATGGCTAAGCAGCAAAAGGTCAGATTCGGACCTGGAATCGAAGGTTTCGCCCGACGCGGTCTGAACAAGCGCCCCGTCGTAGCCGGTGACCGCATTTTCATCCCAGGAATGACTCTCTTCGCAGAGGCCCTACCATTCGCAATCGTCTCCACCAGCCCCAAGGGCATAGTCCAGGTTCTCCCGGATACGGAGATTGTGATCAAGGAGGAGGCAGTTGACGAAGAGGAATCAGGCCAAGTTCAGACAATTTCCTATGAGGACATCGGAGGCATAGGCGAGCAACTCCAGAAGGTTAGGGAGATGATAGAGCTTCCACTCAAACATCCCATCCTATTCAGGCGCCTAGGAATCGACCCACCGAGGGGCGTTCTTCTACACGGTCCACCTGGTACTGGGAAGACCTTGATTGCTAAGGCCGTGGCCTCCGAGACCAATGCGCACTTCACTTCCATCAATGGACCAGAAATCATCTCTAAGTACTACGGTGAGAGCGAGAAACAACTCAGAGAAATCTTTGACGAGGCAGCAGCCAATACTCCAGCAATTATTTTCATCGATGAACTCGACAGCATCGCGCCAAAAAGAGAGGACGTGACTGGAGAAGTCGAACGTCGAGTCGTAGCTCAACTACTCACTCTCTTGGATGGTATGCAGGGCCGTGACAACGTGGTTGTTATCGGAGCCACCAATCGAAGAGATGCAATCGACCCAGCTCTTCGCCGTCCTGGCCGCTTCGACAGGGAACTCGAGATTGGCGTCCCGGACAAGAATGGCCGCAAGGAAATCATCGATATCCACACTCGCGGTATGCCAATAAGCGACGACTTTGACATGGATTGGCTGCTCGACAACTCATACGGCTTCGTCGGTGCTGACATCTCGGCTCTAGTTAGGGAATCTGCGATGAAGGCTCTGCGTAGGTACCTGCCTGAGATCGATCTAGATGAGGAACAAATTCCTCCAGAAGTTCTTGAGAAAATGGAAGTCAAGATGTCTGATTTCAGACAGGCAATCAAGGAGATCGAGCCGAGTGCTCTGCGTGAAATCTATCTCGAGGTCCCCGAAGTCTCGTGGGAACAGGTCGGAGGTCTCGATGAAGTCAAGGAGAGACTCAAGGAAAGCATCGAATGGCCCCTAACAAAGCCCGAAGTGTTCGACCACTTTGGTATCAATCCACCCCGTGGAATCGTCCTGTTCGGAGCACCCGGGACAGGTAAGACGCTGATAGCCAAGGCGATAGCCAACGAGGCCAAGGCGAACTTCATTACAATCAAGGGGCCAGAACTCATTTCCAAGTGGGTTGGAGAGTCTGAGAAGGCAGTCCGAGAGGTCTTCAAGAAGGCCAAACAATCTAGCCCTTCGATTGTTTTCCTAGACGAGTTTGAGAGCATCGCTGGCATGCGAAGAGCAACTGATGGTGCTGGCTCTGATGTGATGAATCGAGTCGTCAATCAATTGCTTAGCAGCATGGACGGAGTTGAGAGCATGGAGGGCGTGATTGTAGTCGCTGCGACCAACAGGCCGGAGATGATTGATCCCGCACTTCTGCGGAGCGGCCGATTTGAGCGAGTCCTGCACATTCCTCCGCCAGATACAAAGTCGATTCAGGAAATTCTCAAAATTCACACTGAGAGCATGCCACTTGGCAAATTCAAAATCTCTGACCTAGCATCACAATTGACTAATTACACCGGGGCAGACATCGAAGCAATTTGCAGAGAGGCAGCACTCATTGCAATGAGAGCCAACAGAAAGACCGTGTCCAAGAAGCACTTCGAGCAGGCAATTGAGCGTGTCAGACCGACTGTTACCGATGAGATGATGCAGTACTATGATCGCATGGAGTCCATGCTAGTTAGCGGCCTGGAGTCGGTCCGCAGGAGCCCGGACGGGCTTTCAGGCATTGAATCGGTGTGAGAATTATGCCTACAACATTTGGCCGAGAAATACTCGGGATGGATGTTCTCGATGATTCAGGAGATAAGTTAGGCAACTTGGCTGACTTCAGATTAGATTCTGATTCCGGCGGAATTGTCTCTCTGTTGGTCACTATCGAACCGGATATCGACCCCACCCTTCTACCTTGGCCCACCGTAGATGGCCTCATATCAGTCCCAGTCGAAGAGGTGTCAGCAGTTGGTTCTAGCATCCAACTCGCTCGCTGATATCTGATGCAACTCCCGTTCATGGCCACATAACGGTCTTAAGACGAAGTTTGGGCTCGTTGACCGTTCCTACGGAACGGAGGCTCCCAGTATGTCGGATTCCCAGAGTTTCTCGGCTTTCATCAAGAGTCGCCGCGCCAGACGCGGCGCACTGGTTTTCTCGTTCTGGGCACTGCTCCTAATCCTAGTATCTACAATCGCGATGACTTATGTCATCCCAGGTCAGACTCATCAGTCTGCATATGGGGATGATTGTAACGACCTAGGCACATTCAGGTCCGACATCACTGCAATGGGAGTGGAAACTACAGCATTAGTTTCAAGCCCCTTACTTCTCAGTGAAATCGACCATCCTGAAGAGGCAGTTTTCATCATCTCGGGTGTCGAGCGAGATACAATTTCTCTGCCCAGATTTACCGGAGACGAGAATGTAATCGAATTCTCTGAGGGAGATGGTTACACCACCTCGGAGATTCTAGCCATCGAGTCCTTCGTCCAGAGTGGAGGAACCGTCCTGCTGATGGATGACTTCGGATACTCAAGTAATCTCGCCGACCAGTTTGGCCTACAGTATTCAGGTCACAGGTTGTATGACGAAGGCTCGTATGCAGCTGAACTGGGTGCTGACTACATCTGGATAAATACAGGTTCAGCATTCAATTTCACTACTAACTCCGGTTCGTTGGCAACCATTCACCCTTGCCTGAAGGATCTAGACAATGACGGCGTAATCGACATCCTAGATCCCGAACCACTCGACCCAGCAATCTCCTCTTTCGTTACCGAGTCAGACGCAGGCCTATGTGCTCACAGATACTCGGTTGATGGCTGGGACTTCTCCGAGGGCTACAATCTGTTGACCAATTCACCTTCAGCGTTTGAGAAGGCGACATCATACAACCCGGTTGAGAACCGTTATGCAATCGGCAAATCGACACTGGACTCATATCTTGATACCAACGACGACGGAAATCTCACGGTGGGATTCGAGTCCCTAGGAATTGAAGGCGATGAGCAGGGGCCATTTGCAGTCTATGTCAGACACTGTGAGGACAGACTGTGCATCGATGCAGATTCCGGCAGGGTTCACTTTGTTGCAGACGGTTCTATTCTGATTAATTCCCTATACGACCCTAGCTCACTAGGTAATTTCGCTGCAGGAGGGGGCTCGACTCAATCAATTTCGATGCCTGATAACGACAATCGCAAGTGGGCCCTTGACATCATCGCCGAAGCCTTGCTAATCAATCCGAATTCGACTAAGGCCAGCTCCAATGCGATAGTAATCTTTGATGAAAGCAGACATCAACAACCGACATTATTCGGAGATACCTACAATCTCCTGTACTACCTGCTGATTTACTTTACAAACGATTGGATGGCAATGCTACTACTATTCCTGACTCTATTCATTGTTCTAGAAGCGGTTCTAATCAGGAAAGAGGATCCCCAAGACTGGCGACACGTCTTCCGAATCATCTACTATGGATTTGGTGACGCTAGGAGATACGAGTACTATCAGAGACCAGAGAAAATTAGACAGGTCTTACTATCTAGAATACGGAATCTGAACACCTTATCTCGTGAAGAGTTCGATGCCATGCCTGCATCAGAGTTGCAGCGCATGGTCGAGGATCCAATTCTAGTTAATTTCCTGTTTGAGGATAGGCGTTACAAGCCCGACGAATTGGTGGGCATAATCAAGCGAATCAAGGAATGGGGAAGAACTGAATCAGAGGCGGAGGCATAGAAATGTGGACTAGAAAAGCGTCTTTGATGGTCACAAGCGGAATCAGCCTGATTCTCATTGGAATGATGATATCCAACTTCCAGTTGATGATAGTCGGACTGACTTTCATCTCATTCCTTGCAATCAATGGCTGGGTTTCTGGCCACTCAGAACTACAGATCACTCGAACCATAAATGGCACGGCCGCTAATGCAGTCAATGTGTACAAGGGCGATGATGTAGTCGTAGAATTAACCATCTCAAACACATCCTATCGCCGTACGCAGCAGTTGGAGTTGTTCGACAATGTTCCGCACGAGATGAAAATGCGTAAAGGCATCAATCAGATGAGGATGAATCTCGGACCCGGTCAGACTGCTCGCCTGAGATACAGAGTTCGCTGCCCGCTGCGCGGACACTACACTTTGGGACCAGTTTCAGTAAGATACAGGAACGCGTTCAATCTATTCGTTAACGAATCACAGATTGAAGATAGGACGGATGTAACAGTTTTCCCACAAGTAAGAGAGATCGAAGAGGCCCTACTACGCTCTGATGTACCAAAGATGTACACCGGAGCGACCACTCTCAAGACACCTGGTCAAGGAATGGAGTTCTACTCGCTGCGAGAGTACCTGCCCGGCGATGCCTTCCGCTCAATAAACTGGAAAGCATTTGCAAAGACTGGCGAGTTGATGGTCAATGAAAAGACTAGAGATGCAGTAACTGATGTATTCATCTTCCTAGACACCAGGGACGTATCGAGGATTGGAACCGTTCTCAAGAACCCGCTCGAGATGGGAACCGTAGCAGCAGCATCGGTTTCGAACTACTTTATCAGACGACGCGATTCAGTCGCACTAGTAACCTACGGAGATAGGATGGACTTCCTTCCGGCCGAAACCGGGGACAAGCAGAGTTACAAGATTCTCAGTCGCTTGGCCGCTGTCGAGGCAAAAGGCTCGATGCCACTACAAGCGGTTACTAATGCGATGTCACCTAGAATGAGTCGAGGCTCTCCTGTATTCATCATCAGCAGTCTAGAGGGCGACGGAACTACTCTGCCTGCAATAAGGAATCTCGCAGGACGTGGTCATGAGGTAATCGTTCTGTCTCCAAGCAGTATTGACCTTGAGCGACTAGTGAGTAGAATTCCGAGAATGTCGTATGAAGTTCTCAAATTAGAGAGACAGAACAGACTCACAGCGATTTCAGGTTATGGAGCGAAGGTAATCGATTGGATGCCGGACGTAGAACTCTCTCAAGCACTATTGCAAGTGAGGTCAGTTTAGGGGTGAATGAATGGCGATGGAATCAGTACCCGAGTCCAAGACCCTACACATCCCTAAGTTGCGTAGGCGCTGGCAGATTCTAGTCCTCCAACTGATTTCTACGGCTTCCCTGATGATGATAATGAAGAGGATGAACTCCGTCTTCGGTTCATGCACAGATGAGTTCATCCAAGACTCTGGAGGGATTGATTCGACTTACTGGTGCCCTGCATATGAACACACCAGGGGCCTGAAGTACTGGAGCGAATCAGATACCGTAGACTTAGTTCTGCCCGACTTCGTCCACGGACTTACCGACACGTCAGGCACTCCACTAACAGGAGATGCAACCTTTGTCGCCCCCGTTCTTCTATGCATAGCCATAACAGCAATTTGGGTGTACATTCTTCATCAGCCAGAAAAGATTCAAACTTGGGCCAACCGAATTATCACATGGGGATTCTTGGCTTGGATGGCTCTACCGTTCCTCCTGTCTTGGATTTACCAGATTGTAGTGGCGGGGCCCCACCTTCCATTTGGTAATGAGAATCCAAATCTGAACCACATTGGCAAGTTGTGGGATCCATTCATGTTCGCGTTCGAACTGATATTCTTGGGAATCGTTTTCGCACCTATTCTAGCAGGTCTGATGGGAATCTGGGGCCTTTCCAAGCGGATGGTTACCTGGGCTGTAGGATACTTCCTGATGGTTGTGGGGATCCATGCAATGCTAACTTTCGAGGGCATTACCGATGCAGTTGATGTCGGATTACAGCCTCTGCCTGCACAGATTGGCGATGCAACTCTCTATGGCGGACTTTTCTCACCTCTATCACTGACTTTGATTTCCATTGCCATACTCATCATCGTGTTCATGGAGTCCGCCCTAGCTGTAATCAGCCACCTCGAATACGCTGCTATGCTGCCAGAGGATGCTAAGAGGAACCCCGAGTACGTCAACCAATTCAACAACGTCGTCAACTCTCATCTGGTACACATGACAGTAATCACGGCCGTCGTGATGTTGACCACGGCCATTGCCATTGAATTCGACGACTTCCTAATCTCACTGGTCGGATTACTGGAAGGCTCACAATGGTCCGGCCAAGTTAGCGAATCTTTGGAGTTGCAACTAACTTACGGTAAGGTAATTTCAGCCGGACTGTTCCTTCTTGTGGTCGCCGGTATGCGCTTCGTCCTCCCGTGGCAGCGACTAACTGGCATTATCGAGACGGGAATGAGCAGATTGCGCAACGACTAGGGAAACAGTCCTACTCCAGCAGCAATTCGAATCATTACCTCAGCAAGAATTGGCACAGCAAGTACAGCAACCACTAGAGCTGCCGGGAAGGGCAAAAAGTCGAGGACATCGAAGTAGGTGTAAACGCCAAATGCTGAGATTACAAACAATACCCGCTCAAGCAGAGAGGAATTTCTCGTGGCCGTCTTAGCGGGATGCCCCGGTAACGGCAGACCGTCTTCCATGTCTCTAACACACACATTGGGGACATGAATCCACCGCAAAACCACAATTCTCTAGTTCGGTGGATTGAAACTCGATTACTCGTAGCGAACCGCATGCCACCCGCAATCTCGGTCGAGTCATGTAGCCGCTGTGACTACCCTTCTGTGGTGCATCAGGAGTACAGCGGCCAGCACCTATGTGGCAAGCACCTCGGGTCTTCAATCAGGAAGAGAACTTCCAAAGAGCTCAGACAACAGCTCAAACTACCCAAGGATGCTAGGCATGAGGACGGCACCCCGTACCGAATCTTGGTTGCCGTCTCAGGTGGCAAGGACTCTGCTGTACTACTGACGATGCTGCACGATATCTTGTCACGCCGACGTGATCTCGAATTGATTGCCGGCTGTGTGGATGAGGGCATTGACGGCTACAGAGCACCATCACTGGAGTGCGCCAGAGAACTTGCAGAGCAATTGGGCGTGAGATTCGAGACTCTAAGTTACGAGGATATCGGATACGAGAGGATGGACGAAGTTGTAACTCGAATACCGAAGATGGGAGAGAATTACGACGAGGCCAAGGGAATGATGCCATGTTCTTTTTGCGGTGTTTTCCGTCGACAGGGATTGAATGCACTTGCTGAGAAGGTGGATGCAGATGTCATGGCTCTAGGGCATAATCTCGATGATATGGCACAATCAATTTTGATGAATTTCCAGAAAGGAGAGATTGAACGCTCGGTAAGACTCGCCCCTCATACCGAGAACCCGATAGATGGAATCGCTCCCAGAATCGTACCTCTGAGATGGATTCCAGAGCAGGAGATCCATGCACATGCAATATGCCAAAACCTCCCAATTCACCACGGCGACTGCCCCCACGCACCCGGTGCGATGCGCCAACAGAGCAGAGGAATAGTAGCACAGATGGAGTCGATGACTCCAGGAGCAAGGCACGGTCTACTACATTCTCTAGATGAGATTCGTAGAATTCACCGAGAGACAGAGAGAAATCCGACCTCAGAGGTCCGCAACTGCACTGAGTGTGGTGAGGTGACGAGCAGAGAGGTCTGTCAGGCCTGCACGATGAAAAGATGGCTGGCAGAGACGGCCTAGGTGGTAAGGAATGAGCAAAATCAACCTGAAAGATAAACTCGAGAAATTTTCTGACCACTGGTCGCCTAAGGTCATTGCAGAGATGAACGACTACCAGTTCAAATTGGTCAAAATCAAGGGAGAATTCGTCTGGCACAACCACGCCGACACGGATGAGACATTCATCGTCATCGAGGGCGAGATGAAGATTGAGTTTGAGGACAAGACTGTTGAGTTGGGTGAAGGAGAGATGTATGTCGTTCCGAAAGGAGTTGAGCACAAGCCGTATGCCGAGGAAGAGTGCAAAGTGATGATTATCGAGCCGCGCGGAGTTGTGAATACAGGTAACACCGAAGGTGACCTGACCGCATCCAATGACGTCTGGATCTGAACCAATCCGATACAGAATGATACTTCAGTAGAGCCCAGGATTACCTATTTTTTAGAGCGGTTCCCAGCGACCACAGACCGAGAACAGCGGCAGCGAACCAGGCTACTTCCAGTATGAAGAAGGCCCACTCGTCTATGAGGTAAGCCCGGACGGCAAGCAGGCCGGAGCCGAGGGCCATGAGTATCAGATAGGGGCGCTCCTTGCTGTGCAGAATGTCTCGAGTCTCAAGAAAGAAGGCACTGAGTATCAGAATCATCCCGAAGTAGGCCACCAACTCGCTGTGTGCTAACTCGATCACGGAGTCAAACATCTGGTAACTCTCCCTCGAGTTCCCATTATTCAGAGAATCTTGGCTGCAGTAGTGAATACTCTAGCGTCGGGATAGTCTGAGCAGTATTGGTAGGCATAGGTGGTGCGAACCGTACCCGAGGAATCTACTAGGAACTCACCTGTAGACATCCACGGATTATCAACGAGAGGGCGATTGATGGCACGCCTTGCCTCTTGAAAGTCAAGTCCGATCTCCTTCGAATGGCACCATGTTTCCTCAGGAGCGTCGTACAGGACCTGTTCTAAGCCGAAGTTTCCAAGACCGTAGGCGGAGTAAACAGTGTACTCTGGATCGCAGAGGATAGGACATGATATGTCGTACTTATCGCGGTATTCTGCAGCTCGCTCTGGCTCACCTTGACCAATAATGACAGGATTGATTCCAGCGTCAAGGTAGTCGGCATACTCCTCACTGAGTCTTGACGCTCGATCGAGGCCACATCCGCAACCAAAGTGGCGCCAGAACATCAAAAGTGCCGGGCCGTCTGACCAGAATGAGGACAGTTTGCGTGGGGTTCCGGTGTGATCTAACAACTCAAGATCAGGTGCGCTATTTCCCGGATTTAGGGGATCCGATCGCTTATCTCCCGGTCCGGCCACCCATATCTCAAGCCATTCATTCTCTGCGTCTTCAACAAGCCTATCAGTGGAACTCATAACACACAAGTCAGCCACAATAGGATAAAGGTTTAGTCGACTGTAACCGGCAGCACTCTTGTCGTTCTGTAGCCCTGTAGTACTTTCATGTAGCGCATGGCTGCGAAGTCCGCATCCAGTTCAGGATCTCCCGTCTCTATTCTCAGTCGGCGAACTGACAGTAATTTGGCTGGAGTGACTACTCCCAGTATGTTGTCGATTCCGATTAGTCTGAGAACTTGCGGCGAAAGTTGTAGGTTGCCTCTGCCAATCAGGAACCCCTGTCCACCCATTGGTGAGAGAAGTAGAGTGGTTGCCCCATCATGTCCAGATAGCAATGCAAGCAGGTCAGACTCGCTAAGATCGGTTCCAACCTGCTCGTTTCCAATTGTGGCATCGATGCCGAGGTTTGTGGGCTGGAACTCATTCATCTCCGCTATCCTGCGCAAGGTTCCTCCCGAGCCCCAGATTAGCATGCGGTCATCACTTACCAGCAACTCACGGACGTGGTCAGCCAGTCCCTCAGTGGTGTCCTCTTCTCCACTAGCCTCAATCCTCTGCTTAGATCCCTGCATCCACCTAGGACTCGAAGGGGTCATTGCCTCTGCATACAGTCTGACTACCCACTTGCCTTGTCTGTACAAGTCCTCGTCAAGGTCCAGTACCTCTGTGCTTGCTAGGAGTAAGTCCCCTATGAGCCAAGATGAGAGCGCTTCTGCGGCTGCCTTGGGAGAGGCTGCGAAGCAGCCTGAGTGCATCTTAACTCCTGTCGGCACACCGATTACAGGAGTTTCAGGAGATTCTGCTGATTCCAATGCAGCCACCACATCGCGTGTAGTTCCGTCACCGCCGGCGTAGACCAGTAGGTCGATTTCTGACTCAAGAAGTGAATTGACGGCATCTTGAGTGTCAGTAGCAGAAGTCCCTCCACTACTCGAATGGACCGTACTAATCGAGCCTATCTCTGCTTCCGGGAGCCATTCAGTTCCCATCCGTCCCTCGCTAGTAACCCAAGAGATCTCTTCAAACCCGGCCCTGTGGATTGATGAGAAGTGTTCCAGCATGGCTCTCATGCGAGGCCCTGAACGATCTTCTGCACCCATCGAGCGAGCGAGTTCAGCCTGGCCATCAGAGCCCTTCAGACCGAGGCGACCCCCGAGACCGGCGTCGGGATTGACAAGCAGCCCAAGTCGCACCATGACTCCTCCAACGGGCCTGTGTTCTTATCGCTTCATGCTCGCGCGACAGCAGCATGAGGGTCGTGGTTGCTCTAGGTGGCAACGCCCTGCTGAGAAGGGGCGAACCACTCACAGCGGAGAACCAACGCGCCAATGTGGCTGTAGCAGCCGAAGCCTTGGCACCCCTAGCCACGGAGTACCAACTCGTAATCTCACATGGTAACGGGCCGCAGGTCGGCCTTCTGTCTCTGCAGTCAGCTGCATACGAGGAAGTTGAGGAATATCCTCTCGACATCCTAGGGGCTCAAACTGAGGGGATGATTGGTTATATGATCGAGCAGGAGCTCGGAAATTTACTTCCAATGGAGGAACCCTTGGCCGCAATTCTCACGATGGTAGAGGTAGATCCGGAGGATCCGGCTTTCGATAACCCTACCAAGCCGATTGGGCCGGTGTACAGCGAAGACGAGGCCAAACGACTCGCCAAGGAGAGAGGGTGGAGCATCGCACCGGATGGTGAGCACTGGCGCAGGGTTGTTGCTTCTCCTGACCCACAAAGAATCTTCGAGATGAGGCCGATACACTGGCTACTCAAGCAGGGTTGCACCGTAATATGCGCTGGTGGAGGGGGAATTCCAACAGTTTACACTGAGGATGGTAAATTGGAAGGGGCCGAGGTCGTGATTGACAAGGACAGGGCAAGTGCTCTGTTGGCGTTCGAGCTCGATGCATCTCTGCTAATTCTCGCCACTGACACCGATGGAGTGTATCTTGACTGGGGAACTGAGGATGCTCGCAGGATAGACCGGATTACTCCTGAAGAGGCAAATGAGTATGATTTCGAAGAGGGTTCAATGGGCCCAAAAGTCGAGGCCGCTTGTGACTTTGTGGCAAGATCAGGAGGCCGAGCTGTAATCGGGGCTTTGTCCGATATGCAGGGCATGGTGGACGGTACTGCCGGAACCCAGTTCATACTTAGGTGATTCAGGCCTACGGCCTGTTTTTTCGATTGGCTTCATATCCGATGCGCCTCGCCAACGCGTTGAGGACGCTGCGATGAGCATGATTTCAGTCGATGTAGGTGCTGATGCAGCACATGAGTATGCATCCGGCATTACTGCCGGCGAAGTCATACTGAATGTCCACGGTAAGAAGTCCGGTGCCGTCGCTGCCCTAGTCGACGGTGTTGAGCGCGACTTCTCTCATGTACTCGACTCGGACTGCTTGGTACGGCCGATTTCAGGCGACTCAGATGAGGGGTTGTACATCTTGCGACACTCCTGTGCCCACCTACTGGCTCAAGCAGTCACTGAATTGTTCCCTGACTCCAAACCCACCATCGGACCTCCAATTGACAACGGCTTCTACTATGATTTTCACATGGACCCTATTGGGGATGAGGAACTCAAGGCCATTGAGAAGAAGATGAACGAGCATGTGCGAGCAAACCATGCCCTAGTTCGCGAGGAGCATGACAACGAATCGCTGCGAGAGATGTTCGCAGGAAACCAATTCAAAGTCGAGATAATGGATGATAACATCGGCCACGATGTCGGATCATCGGCATACCGTCAGGGCGACTTCGTAGACTTATGCCGCGGTCCCCACGTACCAAGCACCTCTCACCTGCGCTGGTTCAGACTTACGAGCACTAGTCAGGCTTACTGGAGAGCTGACAGCAAGCGTGAGTCGTTGGTTAGAATCTACGGCATGTGTTATGCCAGCAAGGATGCGCTGAAGGAAAGGATGCGTCAGATTGAGGAAGCTGGGAAGCGCGACCACAAGAAGATCGGCAAGGAGATGGAACTCTACATGATTGACGAATTAATTGGTAGAGGGTTACCAGTCTGGCTCCCCAATGGCGAGATTCTCAAGTCAGAAATCGAGCGTTTCGCAATAGAGACTGAGGAGGCATATGGATACGAACGAGTCACCACTCCAGTTCTGGGCAAGCAGCAACTGTTCGAGGCCAGCGGACACCTGCCGCACTATGCAGAAGGAATGTATCCTCCAATGGAGATGGACGACGGAACTTACTATCTGAAGGCGATGAATTGTCCGATGCACCATCTGGTCTACCGCAACAAGAAGCGTTCCTACCGGGACCTGACTCTACGCATCGCTGAGTACGGCACAGTATACCGAAACGAGCTTTCAGGAACTCTTGCAGGACTATTGCGCGTCAGGATGCTATCGATGAATGATGCACATATCTACTGCACTCTCGACCAAGTGGCCCAAGAGTTTGCTGACAACATCCGCATGGTGCAGGACTACTACTCCACTTTTGGATTCGAGGACTACCACTTCCGACTCTCACTATGGGACCCTGAGAAGACAGAGAAATACATCGATCAGCCTGAGAATTGGGCCGCAACTGAGAATCATCTCAGGCAGATAATGGACAGTCTAGGAGTGCCTTATGTCGAAGCGGTAGACGAAGCTGCATTCTACGGCCCAAAGGTCGACATTCAGTTCACAACCCTGCTTGGACGAGAAGAGTCGATGTCCACTATACAGCTCGATTTTGCCGCCAAGGAAAGGTTCGGTCTGACCTACAAGGATGAAACCGGGGCCGAGAATGGAGAGGTCTTTGTAATCCACAGAGCACCACTATCTACTCATGAGCGATTTGTGGCTTTCCTAACCGAGCACTGGGCTGGAAACTTTCCTACATGGCTTTCACCAATTCAAGTCCAGATAATCACCATTTCAGAGAAGCACAAGGAGCATGCTGCTAGAGTGGAAGAAGCTCTCAAACTGGCAGGAGTCAGGGTTCAGGTAGATGACTCAGACAGCACGATTGGCAGGAAGATTCGCCTTCACCGTAAGCAACGCCCAGCATACATGGTAATTATCGGCGATGATGAGGCATCTTCAGACACCGTTTCGGTCAGAGAACGTAGTGGAGGACAGAAAAATGGAATTCCTCTAGATGAGTTCGTCGCCGCAATCTTCGCTGAGATTGCCAACCGGAGTACTGAACTCGGGATTGTACCTCCGGAGTGATGTTCTCATGATTGTCAACATCGCGGGATATCGCTTCGTCGACCTTCCAGATAGAGACGAATTGCGCGAACCTATCCTCGACGTCTGTACAGAAGCAGGCCTCAAAGGCACGATTCTGCTCAGTCCAAATGGAATCAACTTCTTCCTCGCTGGAACCAAGGAGTCCACCGATTTTTTCATCTCGCATCTTAATGCTGACGAGCGTTTTGCTAGCATCCCTATCAAAGTCAGTCATACCGAATATCAGCCCTTCCGCAGGATGCTGGTTAAGCGTAAGAAGGAGATTATCTCGCTGGGAATGGATGACATTAGACCTGCAGAGTTCACCGGACCCTACATCTCACCCGAAGAATTCAAGCATATGCTGGATGATGGTGAAGAGGTTGTCGTATTGGATACCAGAAACGACTACGAGACTAGGGTTGGGATGTTTGAGGGGGCGGTCGAGTTAGACATAGCCTCCTTCAGGGAGTTTCCCGGAGCGATAGAGGATTTACCTGATGAGTATCGTTCGAAGACCGTAGTGATGTACTGCACCGGAGGAATTCGATGTGAGAAGGCATCGGCAGTGATGCTGAAAGCCGGCTTCGAAGATGTCCGACAGTTAGAGGGAGGTATCCTAGGTTACTTTGAGGAGTGTGGAGGGACACATTGGAACGGAGATTGTTTTGTGTTCGATCAGAGAGTCGCTCTCGACCATCAACTCGAGGAAACTGAGATTGTGATGTGCTTCAAGTGCCGAGAACCTCTTTCTGCTCAGGAGCAGGAATCTGAGCAATACATCATTGGACAGTACTGCCCTTACTGCTATGAGCCCTAATCAGGCTAATCGCCCGAGTGATTCCAAGTGCTCTCCTGCCGAGGCTAGAGCAGCATGACACGCTTCTATATCGCCAGATGAGAGAGAAGCGGCTGCATCTGCAACAGTCTTCTCGGCCTTCATCCTAGATGCATCACCTGGGCCGATACCAGCGGAGTCCAGTTTGGATCTGAGACCTTTCCACTCTTCTTCTACAAAACGCACCAACTCCGATGCTTCCGAGATGCTGTGTTCATGCGCCTGTAAGTCAGTAGTCAGTGATTGCAGAGATTCTGCAGCACTCGCCCAATCTCCAGAGTCGGCACTCTCAGTTACCCGCCGTAGTCGGTCAGACCATTTCTGCTTGGACGCGTCCGGGAATCTGGCCTCAATCTGCTTCTTCTGTCGCAGTGCACGCTGAACTTCTTGCATTGCTTCAGAGGTTGCCCGTACGTCTCTCAGAACACTGTCTGCGAGACCCTTGGCGAGTGCTGAATCACCTGATTCCATTGCCTTACGAGCCTCTTCTAGCCTATCTCTAGTGGCTATCTGGATGTCCCCCTCTGCTGCCGCCACTATGTGCTCTGCGTCACTAAGAGACTTGCTAGCAGCCTCATCAGTCGAACCCATGCTCTCGATGTGAGCTGGAATTGAGGAAGCAATGTGCAACGCCTCCACGGGGTCTTCTGCATCCATTGCCTCTTTAGCCGAATTGAGAATTGCAATCACTCCCTCAGCTTGGTGGCCGGAATGCTCTGCGATTGCCGACTCCGCCGATGTAATCGAGTCATAGGCCACTTGCCAATGCTCTTCGATAATTTCAGACTTCGACTTGGCTCTACGATACAACAATTCTGCATCTCTGAATGATCCTAGGTCTGCCTCCCTGTCGCCCATATCGAAGGCCTTCCTAGGACCAGTGGCTTGAGTTGTGATGTTCTCGGCCCTCTCTACGGCCTCCAAAGCATCCGCTCGAATTGCATCTAGATCTCCTGAAAATGCAGTGATTCTCTCAATCTCATTTTCTGCCTGAGAGATTAGTTCCATTCCTCTCTCTGGGTCATTCCATCCTTCTTCTCTAGCAATCTTGAGCATAGAGGAGGCTTGTTCCATCCCAGAGGACTTAGCCCTGAGTGCAAGAACTCTAGACTCTGCATCCTCTAACATCCTTGCAAACTCACTACGCGCATCATGGTCCTCGTCCTTGGCCAATAAGTCGGGAATCATTGTGAAGCAAGAAGCGCCTGCAACAATGGCCAATAGAACCATCTCACCACTGAGTGAAACTAGTACTGCAATTGCCACTGCTAGCCCTGCAATACTGGTCAGCCCCCTCCATCTCCTAGTTTCGATGCTGTTTCCCAATTGTTGATTGGTGAACCACCACAGAAATCCTGCGACTAGTAGTAAAATCAATGCTGCGATGGTCTGGTCCTCTGGACCATAAGAGATCCCCGCGAAAGCCAGTATGCTGGGCCACGAGATGTTTGTTGCAGCAGCCACTCTGGATCTCTCCCGGGGACCAAAGTAAACCAAGTCTCTGAGTAGTAATGCGGATCCAAATAAAACGACAACGATGCCATATGTAGATACGGCACTGGTATCGTCAACTATTGTTCGAGTTAGCCACCATCCCCCTGCTAGCACTAGTGTCAGTGTACACGCGAGAGCCAATCTCTCCACTCTTGAATTGTGCTCTTGGAGGACCTTCTGAGGGTAACCCGGGAGCAGAACCATGTTACTGACCGGGAGCCATCGGTCAAGAGTTGTGCGGATAAGTGCGCGCCTAAGGTCTCAATGAATCGGGGCCCCAAGCTCGATGCGCCAACCAAGCCAGAACCATCAAGAAAACGACTACTGCCATTACTACTTGTAACGGCATTTGCCAGGCCGGTTCGACGACAAAGTCATGTTCTACTACCAGACTTCCATTGCTAGCGGCGCTGTCACTGGTCCACTCTATTCTAAGGTCAAAGTTGCTGGAATCTAGTTCCAGATACAACTCGGCATTAGACATTCCCGGGCCAGATGAGTCAGCCGCAGATACAAGGAAATCATCTGAGCAAATCAGTCCGGAGCAAAGCACCCCGGTTCCAAGATCGGCTCCTGCATTCTCCAATGTGACGATGATGTTGACAGTCTCCCCTTCAACCAAGTCTCCAATCACCGTAACATCGAGAACTGAGATGAAAATTCCGTATGAAGGTGAGACTACCAATCCCCATGTGATTTCATCCATATTACCCGAAGAGTCCCAAGCAGTAACATGCAAGACAAAGGTTCCAGCCTCTGAGATTGGCAGCATTGTTTGTTCTGCCTCAGACCAATCAGCATTCTCGATAATTACCTCGCCATCTAGTTTGATTTCCCAAGTTGTATCCTCGATGGCATCTAAATCATCAAACGATTGAGTGAGAGATAGCATGATGCTCTCACCGGCACGAGCAGGTGAAGAGGGAGAGATTGGAGTGCCGTTGGAGAAAATCTCAGGGATAATAGTCGGTCCAGTTGAATCAGTTACTCTAATGGTCCATGAATGAGTTACTGAATTCCATGCATCATCGGTAACTTCCAACATAAGTTGGTACTCGCTTGGTTCCTTGGCCTGATGACGCTCACTTACGTTGAGATGCATTCCATTCACTTCTTGTGACTGGAAGAATCGATCCATGAATTCAAGATTGTCCACGCCCAATTGCCTCCAATTCTCCGACTTGTCCATTGTCACCTCTATTTCTACGGGCAATAGGCTAGAGTCAGAGGCTGAGAAATCAAAGTAGAATTCGCTTCCAGAAGGGACCTGCAATAATTCTGCACTACTATCCAGAACATTGGGTTCTCCATCTATAACGGCAGTAAACGATGCTTCCCAGACAGGAAGCTCCCCATCGATTTGCACATTATCGTACCAATTACTAGAAGAGGAGGACTCATCCATACAATGTAGGACAACGCTAGCTATTTCGCCATGAGAGAAATTATGTTCAGAAGGAGTAAAATGGAATTCACTTCCGTCTATATGCATTACTTGGGTGCCATTATTGTGTAAAGTCCACCACTGAGTTGTGTCATCAAGCGCGCTGTCGATACACTGGCCAGAGTACTCTGTTTGAGACTCTAATGGAATCATGTGACCGCCGCCCGTGTGCCTTGATGCTTGGATAGTTGGAGGGATGTTCTCACCTAATGTGATACGAATGTCTGAAGTTACCGGAGCCAATTGCCTGTTCACTACGAAATTGTCTGGACTGCCTTCGATGATACTCTGCATTGCACTGTATCTAAACTCCCAGGGGTTGGGTAGAATCACATTGAGTGGAATTTCTTCAATTATTCCACCTACACGTGGAATATCGAGAATCCTGATTGAACGAGAATCAGTATTTCCAGTGAGAACCGTAGATTCCTGCCAACCCCAACTGCCATTTTCTCCTACGGGGCCAACATTGGGAGGTGTCACAATTATCTCGATTCCACGGCCACTTGGATTCATAGCAGCATAGTCAATCATGCAGCAACCCAGTAATTCAGAGTCCGAAAGGTCGCGAGCATTTTCAACTAAATCAACAAACTGAGAAATCTCAAGAATACTGAGGTTTCCATCTGAGTCACCTAGATGCTGATCAATCTGAGAACGGACTCCAATGTTTCTGTCTGGCAGTAGGTCTGTTCCATAATCGTCCCTGATTGAAACATTGGCATACCAGGCTGCTGAGATTGTTGATGATTCAGAGAACGGGTCAAAGATTTGGAAGATAGAATTGCCCATTATGGTTTCATTTTGAATCGGCAGAGGAGCGGGCCACTCCCATTCTGGTTCATCGTAGTCCAATGAGGTTGTATTCGAATAGTCTACAGCCATCATCGCCTGCGAGATAGTACTCTCTCTGGCGTATTTCCAGTTACTATCTGGACGAGTATTTGTGAACATGACAAAAACCACCGGTTCTCCAGATTCAGTCACCTCTCTCCTAAAGTTAGTATATGAACCGGAGAACCCACCCCAATGCTGCCAGACATCTGGGTCTGCGTTGAGAACGTAAACACCGGCACCATACCAAGAACCGGATTGATCATAGGGATTCTCAGTAAAGAACTCAAATGGATCATCGAAGATTCCGTTATCGATTGTTCCGTCGAGGTTTGAAATGAATTTTGCATAGTCGGATGCTGTGGCTATCCAGCCGCCGCCGCCGTCTTTCTCCTCAATCACGAAGGCCCCACAATCAGGATCGGGTGCGAAGGGGAATATGGGATCACCATCCTCATCTTGTCCGTGCGGGAAGTGGCATCTACTGTAGTAGTCATCGAAGTAAGAGACCTCTCCCTCTGCCCTCTGGTTAGGCATAGTCATCCCGATTGACATGCTGTCGATTCCCATTGGAGTAAGCACGTTGTCGATGATGTAGTCCTCGTAGTCCATCCCTGTCTGAGCTTCGATTATTTGACCGAGAATCTGGTATCCAATGTTGGAGTAGACGTATCTTGATCCAGGTTCAAAATCCAACGGTCTTCGGAGCCACTCCGACAGAATCCTCTCCATGTTGATGGGAGCGAGGTTTCCATTGTCGTAGTCGTTAATTAGCGACTGTTTGTCAATGCAATCGTCGTTCTGTCCATGTCCGACCCATGTGTTCCAGTGCCAGTAAGTGGGGTCGGAATTAGGGGTCCCGTCACGGTCAAATCCGGCTCGGTGGTTGAGTAGCAAGGACACGTTAATGTCATCGATTGAATAAGATGTTGAGTGGTTAGGGTAGTCACAACCATCGAGTTCTGTTGGAATTAGATGTGGTGCTAAATCGACCATTCGGTCGTCAAGTGAGATGGCCCCATTCTCGACCAAAGTAAGGATTCCTGCAGCGGTTACCGCCTTGGATAGGCTGGCAATTCTGAACTTTGAGTCAACCGTAACAGGTGTGGACCAGTATATTCCGTTGTCATCGGTCCCATTTGCAGAGATTCCATATCCCTTGTTGAAAACTAGCGAGCCATTGTATATCACAGCCACTTGGGCCCCAGGAATCTCCCAATCAGAGAGAAGTTCGGATATATCGGAGTCGAAGTCCACGAAGGGATCGTTAGGTAGATGCCCAGTGTCGTCAGCGGTAGAAGGAATTACTACTGTGGATATCAGCATTAGGGAGGAGAGCAGGATTGCACGAGAACATTTTGTCATTCAATCACCCGTTGTGGATTATCTCCGAACCCGTCCAATCGACATCCAGAGGAATCAAGCGATGTGGTTCACCAAGAGATGCGAGTTGTTCACGCAAGCCAACACTGCCGTGAACAAGGAAGAAACCGCCCCCGCCAGCACCCAGAAGCTTCGCTCCGGTGGCACCCATTGCCATGATTCGCTCATGCAGGTCATCTAGGGCAGCTCCGGACACGCCGGCAGAGATTCCTCTCTTTGCTTCCCATGCATCTCCTATCAGTGAGCCAAGGCCCGAGACATCTCCATTGACCATCATATCGTGAGCCATGTCAGCGTGTCCACGGATGGTTCGCAGGCGAACCGTCTTGTCAGACTCGTCTTCAGGTGATTCCCTGAGGACCTCTGATGCACTTCTTGACATCCCCGTGAATACCAGTGTAAATTCCTCAGAAATTCGCCTTATTGTCTCATTGGAAGTATCAATTCTGTCTACAGTCACTCCTCCATTATCGAATAGAATCGAATTTATTCCTCCGTATGCGGCCGCATACTGGTCCTGCCTGCCAATTGGCTGATTTAGAATGTCGATTTCTATTTCGCAAGCCTCACGTGCTAATTGCTCAGATGAGATCTCACGTCCCGCATACACGTGCAAGGCATTCAGCAGACCAACAGTAACCGCGGACGAAGAGCCCAACCCGGTTCCTCTGGATGGAATGTCAGCGATTGTGTTGATCTCGACGCCGGAGGTGACTCCAGTCATCCTCATTGCTTCTCTTGCGAGCTCGTGCTCAAGGTCCTCAAAGTCGCCTACTAACTCCATCTTAGAGTAAGACAGTCTGACTTTATCATCAAAGCGGCGATTGACTGTTACGTGAATGTGTCTATCAAGTGCTAGGGACACTACTCTACCGCCGTCGGGCTCGTTCTTCGAGAACGAATCAATGTCGGTTCCACCGCCGCAGAACGAGACTCGGACCGGGGTCCGGCTGATTATCATCAGTCGCGCGGGATAATTACCCCACATCAAGCCGACGGTATCATGTCACAGGTCAAAAGAGGTGCACAGTAAGACACATAACCGGCACGCTCCCGGCTTCGCTGAGGAGAAGCGATGGGCGACCTCATCACGATGGATGATCTGAGCAACAAGGAGATTGAGAATCTCCTAGACAACGCCGAGCGTCTTCTTCCTGTAGCAAAGGGCGATGTCCACCTGCCTCTACTCGAGGGAAAGGTACTCGCAAACATGTTCTTCGAAAACTCGACTAGAACCCGCATGTCGTTTGAGACTGCGATGAAGAGGCTTGGTGGTTCTGTTCTCAACTTTAGTGCCGCCGGGTCATCAGTTTCGAAGGGCGAGACTCTGTACGATACTATGCAGATGATTGATGGATACGCTGACATTACAGCAATCAGACATCCCAGACAAGGTGCAGCGCAGTACAGCGCTGATGCCATAGAAATCCCAGTACTAAACGCAGGGGACGGGGCAGGAAACCACCCGACCCAGACTCTACTTGATCTATTCACAATTAGAGAAGCGCATAGTACACTCAAGGGCCTGAACGTAGTACTGGTTGGAGACCTGCGCTACGGCAGGACCGTTCACAGCCTATCACACGCTTTAGTCCGCTTCGGAGCGACNCTGACTCTAGTGTCTCCTGAATCACTGATGATGCCCACAGAAATTGTGTCGGACTTGAAGGAGCACGGAGCAGAGGTGACTGAGACTTCCGACTTTTCTGATGCCATCGCTGATGCGGATGTAATCTACATGACTCGAATCCAGAAAGAGAGGTTCCCAGATGAGGATGAGTATGCCAAGGTTGCGGGAATCTATATGCTAAGCGCGGGTGATCTCGGCGGAGCCAAGAAGGAGATGATTATCATGCACCCTCTACCGAGAGTGGAGGAAATCCACCCAAGCGTCGACTCTACTCGACATGCTAGATACTTCCAGCAAGCGTTCAACGGAGTCGTGGCTAGAATGGCTCTACTGTGCGACTGTCTAGGCGTCAAGATACCAAAGAAGGTGAAGTAATGAGCGAGATGAGACGTGTTACAGCGATTTGCAACGGAACTGTGGTCGACCACATTCCAGCCGGTCGAGCAATCCAGGTGCTGAAGATGCTCAGACTGGACATTGGTCGTTCAAACCCAATTTCTCTAGTGATGAACGTACCCAGCGCTAAACTCGGCCGCAAGGACGTGTTGAAGATTGAGGACCGTGAACTCAGCCAAGAGGAGTTAGATCGTCTAGCACTGCTCGCTCCCGCAGCCAGTGTCGCCATCATCAGGAACTACAGTGTGGCCGAGAAGCTCAATGCCGAACTCGGTGACGAGTTGGTCAATATCGCTCGCTGCTCATTCTGGAACTGCATCACACAGAACGCCAGAGAGCCTTTGCCTCAGAAATTGAGAGTCATAAACGNCGAGCCGTTAGAGATTCGCTGCTCATACTGTGGACGCGGCCAAGACATGGACGAGATTGTCGATAACATCNTTTGAGATGAAAATCAACTGACCAGTCCGCTTATATCTGGTAATCGAATAACCAATTCGTGCGTCAGNTTGTATCCATTTTGCTAACAGCAATTCTCCTGTCAAGCACAATTCCAGGATGCTTGTCAGAATTTCGAGGCGAAATCACACTTGTCGTCAATTACGAGAAGACCAACGGCACAATGGTTGAGTCATACAATGATGGCGAGCACATCTCGACCACGAATGTCTCATTAGAGTTCGATTTCTCCAATACCGAGTCAGAACGGAAGCTAGCCGAATTTGGTGTGGAGTTTGCTGCTGGAAGAGATCCTGTTTCAGTTGACTCCGATACAACCTCTACTGTCACAGTGGAGTTCGCTGATCANGGCATCTACGAGATNGTCGCATATGCTATAGATGAAAATAANAGGCGAGAGAGTACTACTGTGACAATCCGAATCGATNTGAGTATCGAATGGTCAGAGCAATCCACTCATCAGCCGAGTGACCTGTCGATTNACCCAATTCCAAAGTACGGCGGCCCCCATCCGGTTGTAATCTTCATCGACTCNANNGTCGAGAANCCAGAACTNATTGAGAACATNGGNGGNGGGAGAGANGTGGAGATTACNTGGCGACTATACGANCANGCAGGAGAAGCTTGTCTAGTANGAAANGNNGTTGTNGAAGANGGNGGANNNGCCNNTTGGGAAGCNTTNCACTACAANACATACGAANTTCANGANTTGAGNATNAGNTATGACGAGGGNCANGATAACATCGATGTNGAACAGTCAATTTCACTCGCTTACGAGNATCTCGAATCCGAACCAAATCCNTGAAGCNGTGCATCCAATAGTGTAATTCTGATGCATTCTCGCCGAGTGACTGCGTGGTATTGGGNCCCTAGGGAATCTGAAATTAGGTACAATTACTAAATGCTTAGGAACTAATCAATAGACATGAGTCAACTAAAACCAATGGAGCGGTATCCAGTTGTATTCCTAACCTCCATCTTATTGATTGTCATATTTATTCCAAGACCAGTTCAAGGATTGTGCATAGGCCCCGAGGCATGTGGAGTTATTGTGGGGACATGGCTCTCGATGCTAACGGTACCAATCTGTTTGGTACTTTTCGCTTTCGCGATTTGGCCGAAAACCAGACCATGGCTCGGAGTCTTAGCGGTATTACCTGGATTTATGGCAATACTTACGGGATATCTAATGGTTTTTCGAGTTGCTAGGTTTGATTTGATTTTGATTCCTCTTATTCACGCTGGTCTAATGATTGTGATGATTCGTATTGGTCGTTTTGATCCTAATAAGGAATCAAAGAACGAAGAAACATAGGCTGCATATTCAGATTTCTTGGCCGGTTGCAGCCATTAGAAGCCCTAGGAATGGTGGGCTGGGACGGTTTGGTCGAGACTTGAACTCGGGGTGGTATTGGGTCCCCACGAAGTATGGATGGTCATCTAGCTCCATTATCTCACAGCGCTGACCAGTCTCATCCTTGCCAACATACTTCAGCCCTGCACCCTCAATCTGCTCGATGAGTTCTGGGTTGACCTCGTAGCGGTGTCTGTGCCTCTCATCGACATGCTCAGCTCCATGATACAATCTCCTAATCTTACAGTCTTCGACCAAGAATGGAGTCGGTTTAGTGCCCAGACGCATAGTTCCTCCCATGTGTGTCTTGGATATCTCAGGCATGAACACGACAGCTGGATGAGGAGTATATTCATCGAACTCGGTTGAGTTCGCTCCTTCCATCCCCAGTACATTCCTACAGAACTCGATTGTCGCTACCTGCAATCCTAGGCAGACTCCGAGATACGGGATATTGTTCGTCCTTGCATATTCTGCTGCCTTGATCTTTCCCTCGATACCCCTCCTTCCAAATCCTCCCGGGACAAGTATTCCATCCACTCCCTTCAGCAATGCCCAGGCTTCAGCGTGTGCTTCTGGGTCTGATTCAGCATATTCATCATCGAGGTTAGCCGATTCTATCCAATCGATTTCCAATTTGTGATTTACTGCATAGGAGGAATGCTGTAGCGCTTTGATGACGCTGAGGTAAGAATCCGAAAGTCCAGTGTACTTGCCCACCATCGCGATTCTGACTTCCTTCTCTACGCCATCCACGCGGTCGGCCATTGCTTTCCACTCTTCGAGCAGTGGCCTCTTTCCTGGAAGTTTGAAGCCTAAGCCATCGGACAGGACCTCACTAACCCCTTGGTCCTCAAGCATCATCGGAACTCGGTAGATATTGGATACGTCATGCGCTGAGACAACCGCGTTCTCAGATACGTGACAGAAGGCTGCCAGTTTGACTCTTGTCTCGTCCTCCAGCGGATTTGCTGATCGGCATACTAGGATATCTGGGATGATGCCTAGGCCCCTTAGTTCCTTGACCGTGTGCTGGGTTGGCTTGGTCTTCTGCTCCCCTACTGGACCCATCACTGGAACTAGGCTGACATGGACGAAGCAAATGTTCTCGCTACCAACACGGAACTGGAATTGCCTCAGTGCTTCTACGAAAGGAGCACTCTCAATGTCTCCTACTGTTCCGCCCAACTCAATCACGCAAGCATCTGGCTCCTTGCCATTGCCATCACTGGGAGTGTGCGCAACACGCTCTATCCAATCCTGAATCTCATTGGTGATGTGAGGGATGACTTGTACAGTCTTGCCAAGGTAGTCGCCTTTTCTCTCCTTTTGGATAACATTGTCGTAGACCTTACCTGTGGTGATGTTGTTATCTCTCGTCAGGGCTATGTCGAGAAACCTCTCGTAATTTCCCAAGTCCAAATCGACTTCTCCTCCATCATCTAGCACGAAAACTTCTCCGTGTTCGAATGGACTCATCGTTCCAGCATCTACATTAAGATAGGGATCAATCTTGACTGAAGTGACTCGCAGTCCAGCGGATTTGAGCAAAACTCCGATGCTGCTAGCTGTTACTCCTTTACCCAGTCCAGAAAGGACGCCCCCCGTGACTACGACATACTTCATGCAATCAACGGGGTCTGAAGCCGTTGAGCCTCGCATATCAACGTTGGCCAAGTATTCCCAGTAGTGCTTTACTCCATGTTCAAGTATCGTCTGCTGAATGTGGTCTCATGTCCGGGACTCTCGGCGACTCCATTCTGGTTACCGGTGCTCTCGGACAGATTGGCATGGATTTGGTCGAGGCTCTCAGAGACAAGCACGGAAAAGATTCTGTGATCGCTTCCGATGTTCGCGAAATCTCCGGACATCCATTTGTCGAAGAGGGGCGGTTCGTACGTCTGAGCGTGCTCGATGGAGATGCGATGGACTTTGTTGTCAAGGATGAGGGCATTGGGACTGTCTACCACCTAGCTGCGATTCTGTCTGCTACCGGGGAGCAGAACCCGGAACTTTGTGAGAGAGTGAATGTTGGTGGAACAATCACTGTTCTTGAGACCGCACGCAGGCATGGTCTCAGAGTCTACGCCCCTTCCTCAATCGCCGTCTTTGGGCCAGATGCTCCAACCACAGCCCCTCAGGTCACGCCTCTCAATCCGACTACCACCTATGGCAAGACCAAGGTCACAGGAGAGGTGATGGCAATGAATTACTGGAAGCAGTACGGAGTGGACAAACGGGGAATCCGCTATCCCGGACTCGTCTCTTGGAAGTCGCCTGCTGGTGGTGGGACAACCGATTATGCTGTCGAGATCTTTCATGCTGCGCTCAACGAGGGCCACTACGACTGCTTCGTAGGGCCTGAAACTAGACTACCAATGATGTACATGGATGATGCAATTAGGGCTACCTTGGAGTTGATGGACGCACCTGTTGATTCAATTGGAGATGCCAGAGGAGGGTACAACGTCTCAGGTATATCATTCACTGCAGGAGAGTTGGCCGATGCAATTTCAGAGAGAGTAGATGGATTCACTTGTGAATTCAAACCCGACCACAGGCAGGAATATGCTGATTCGTGGCCCGATTCTGTTGATGATTCAGTCGCTAAAGAGGACTGGGGCTGGCATGCCGAGTATAATCTGGATAGAATGGTCGATGAGATGCTGAATAGACTCTCAGACTAGTCCTGCTCTTCCATCTCGCTCTGCCAGTCTGGCGTCTGAGCGTCCTGCTTGGCCCAGAGAACATCGTCTATTCTGAGGACACTGCAGGCTGCTTCTGTAGAACAGTCCAGTGCATGTCGCGCGACAAATAGAGGATCATACACACCAACCTCATCCATCTTAGCATTCATCCCTGAATTGATGTCAAGGCCTATCCAGGGACCTCCATCCTTGGCGGCCTGAGCTGCTGAGAGTTCAAGCATAGCATCAATTGGATCGAGTCCGGAGTTCTCTGCTAGAGTCCTGGGAACGATTTCAAGAGCCGCGGCGTAGGCTTCGATTACCATCTGCTCACGACCGGATTGGGTAGAAGCGAAGGCACGAAGATGTCGGGCTAGATGAGTCTGTGTCGCTCCTCCTCCGGGCAGTAATCTTGGCTCCTTACTCAATCGGAGAGCAACTCCCATGGCATCGTCAAAAGCACGCTCGACCTCTTCCCTAATTGAAGGCGAGGAACCACGGATTACTATCGTAACCGCTCCTCCTTCGGAACCATCGATTCTTGTGTGTTTAATCGCGGAATACGATTGCTCGCTCCGCGAGGCATAAATTCCGACATCATCCTGCTTAACTCTCGAGCAATCCCGAACCATCCCGGCACCAGTCATCCGAGACAGAATCTCGAGGTCCTCGCGCTCAAAGCGTCGATAGGCGGTGATTCCAGCACCAGTCAACATAGTCGAAGCAGACTCATCTATTCCGTCCCTGACTACGAGCAGATCAACATTCATTGAAGCCAACTGATTCACTTGTTCCCTCATTCGGCTCTGCGCCCTGTCATGAAATTCCTGCAAAGCCCCGATATTTGTGACTTCAATCGAAGCATCCAATTCTAGATTAGGCGATTCCATACCACCGTCGATAATTACAATTCGGCCCCCCTTAGACGATGCTGGAGAAGCTATGTCCATTCTTGATTTGGCCAGAACCAAGCCATTCACGACTTCCGAATCCAATGCGCTTCCGTCCTTGACCCGAAGACGCTTGACTCGCAGCCTCTCGAGATCATCTCCACCTTCGTCGGTAGAGATTGAATCGAGAGCTTCCAAAGCTAACTCTGTTAGATGCTCTCCCACAGAAGAGTCCACCTTGCCCGAAAGCGAAGTCGCTACAGCGGAGCGCATATGCTCATCTCCGATATCGGTTTTCGAGATTCTCTTGAGTTCATCTTGAGATTCAGATAGGGCGATTCGATAGCCATTGAGAATCACTGATGGATGGACGCCAGCACGAACCAACTCCAGCGAGTTTTGTAGCAACTCAGATGTAAGGATGACAGCGGTGGTCGTACCGTCTCTGGCAGCCCGGTCCTGAGCCGAGGAAGTCGAAACCAGCAATCGGGCCGTGGGGTGCTCCACTTTGGCAGTCTCCAGCACAGTGACTCCGTCATTGGTCACTGTAGCATCACCGTCCTCATCAACCAGCATCTTGTCCAGCCCCTTAGGGCCCAGCGTCGAGCGTACCGCGCCAGATAGTGCGACAGCGGCCTTGACGTTGTTCACGAATGCCGAGCGACCGTGAATACGATCTGTATCTTCTAGAGCCACTTCGTGATCTGCCTCGACCATGCTTAGAGGCGAAAAGCGCCCTTGCTTTGAACCCGACCGTTAGGCTTCCCATACCTCAGTTCCGAGTTCCCTCAACCGTACGATTCATATACGAGTCTACTATCGCACTATACAACCTCAGGTTGAGTAGTGGTATTTGATGACCGGAAGAGACTCTGATGATTGGCCCGAAGATATGTTTGAAGAGATGGCAAAGATGCTAGAGCAGATGGGTATGCCAATCGACATCAAGGCCCTTGAGCAGATGATGAAGAGAGTCATGGATCAGTTCGAAGAGATGGGCATCGATCCGACCAAGATATCACACTCTGAGTTTAAGTTTGAGTCAAGTGGAGATCCCGACGAATTCCGTCGAGCGATGGAATCTATGTTTGACAACCAAGGCGGCTTCCAGGATTTCTTCAAGCGCATGGGGGTCAACGTCGAGGTCAAGAGCAACGACCAGCCTCAGGAAGAGGTTACAGCAGAACTCGAGAAGTCTGAGGATTCTGAGATTTCAGATTTGCCCGAAGAGGATGCGTATGTGTCAGACGGGCAAATGTCAGTCACAATTGACATCTCAAGGTTTCTAGATATCAGGAGTGATGATCTCGAACTCTTGCTGAGCAGTGGTGGAGAGGTGCTACAACTCCTCAGAAGGACACAGCCGCGCCCATTCAAGAGATTCATTCTTCCAGAGGCAGTTGAGGATATTTTGAGTTGGGAGTTGAACAACGGTATTTTGGACATTGTATTCGATATGGCGTGAGCCAAGCGAACTTAGGAGAGATAAATATGAGCGAACCTGTGATAGGAATTGATCTAGGAACAACGAACAGCTGCGTGGCGACATTGGAGGGCGGTCAGCCCGTTGTCATACCGAACTCGGAGGGCTCGAGAACCACACCTAGCGTGGTAGCCTTCTCCAAGGATGGAGAGAGACTCGTCGGCATTACTGCCAAGCGCCAAGCCGTAACCAACTCCGACCGCACCGTTTTGTCGGTCAAGAGGGAGATGGGAACAGACTGGAGCAAGCAGATTGACGATGACGAATACACTCCTCAGGAGATTTCCGCATTCGTACTACAAAAGCTCAAGGCCGACGCCGAGGAATATCTCGGTAAGGAAGTCAAGCAAGCAGTCATCACCTGTCCTGCATACTTCAGCGACGCTCAGAGAAAGGCAACTCAAGATGCTGGCAGGATTGCTGGTCTTGAGGTTCTGAGAATAATCAACGAGCCGACGGCTGCAGCCCTCGCTTATGGTGTCGACAAGGAAGAGGATCAGACCATCCTAGTCTTCGATTTGGGAGGCGGTACATTCGACGTTTCTATTCTCGACATCTACCAAGTCGATGGCCAGCCCCAGATTGAGGTAAAGGCTACCAGCGGAGACAACAGGCTGGGTGGGGATGACTTCGACGACAATGTAGTCGAATGGATAGTTTCGGAATTCAAGAAATCATCAGGCATTGATCTCTCAAAGGACCTACAGGCAATGAGTCGTCTGAGGGAGGCAGCTGAAAAGGCCAAGATAGAGCTCTCGGGAACCAACTCATCACAGATTAACCTCCCGTTCATCACCATGAAAGATGGACAACCCGAACACTTGGACATGAGCCTATCTCGAGCCAAGTTCGAGGACCTCACTGCTGACCTGATTAACAGGACGATGAAGCCAACTCGCAGCGCTATGAAGGATGCTGGAGTCAAGGCCGGTGACATCGACAAGATTCTCCTAGTCGGTGGAAGTACCAGAATTCCAGCGGTCCAAGAAGCAATCGAGAAGGAGGCAGGAAAGGCCCCGTTCAAGGGAATCAACCCCGACGAGGCCGTGGCAGTAGGTGCAGCCCTGCAAGCAGGCATCATCGTAGGAGACGAGGGAGTAACTGACGTTCTTCTCCTCGATGTCACACCCCTGACTCTGGGAATTGAGACTCTTGGCGGAGTCATGACTACCATGATTGAGAGGAACACTACGATTCCTACTCGACGCTCTGAGAACTTCTCGACAGCGGCTGACAACCAGCCAGCAGTCGAAGTTCATGTTCTGCAGGGCGAGAGGGAGTTCGCAAAGGACAACATCACACTCGGACGATTCCATCTGATGGGCATACCTCCTGCACCTAGGGGAATTCCTCAGATCGAGGTCACCTTCGACATCGATGCAAACGGTATTGTCAACGTGTCTGCAAAGGACTTGGGAACAGGAACCGAGCAGTCAATCAAGATTGAGAGCCAGACTTCACTCTCTGAGGAAGAGATTGCACAGAAGATAGCCGATGCGGAGAAGTTCGCTACCGAGGACAAACTGCGTAGAGCAGGAGTTGATCTTCTGAACACTGCTGACAGCGTAGTCTACCAGACCAAGCGAATGCTAGATGACGCAACTGAGAAGGTCAAGGATTTAGACTCCGATGCTGTTCACGCTAAATTGGATGACCTCAAGAAGCTGATTACCAAGGAAGACGGAGAGACTCCAATCGAGGTCGATGACATCGACGAGGCCGCCATTCAAGCCAAGATGAAGGAGATTGAGGAGGAGATGCACGAAATCTCAACCAAGATGTACGAGGCTGCTGCAGCCGAGATGGCCGAGCAACAGGGGGCCGCTGAAGAAGGCGACGAGGACGTCGTAGAGGCTGACTTCGAAGTCGTCGACTCCGATGAAGAGTAAGCGAAGACTAGTCTTCTGAAATCAGCCTGTGAAGAGTCCTTACATGGACACCGGAGACTCCGAACTGGAACAGCGGGTTAGCACCCTCTGAGCGAGCCTTCGAACCAGGCCCCCATGCGGTACCTGCGATATCGAGGTGAACCCAAGGAATCTTGTCCGCCTCTTCGTTGAAGCCGCGGTGCGGTACGAAGAACTCAAGGAAAGAAGCCGCTGTATTCGAAGAACCAGCTCTACCGCCAATCGATCCGTTGCGGATGTCAGCAAAGGCAGAGTCTGTCATGTACTTTCTGAACTGAGCATTCAGAGGCATCCTCCACACAGGCTCCCCAGAGCGGTTGGCCGCCCTTTTCAATCTCCTTCCGATATCGTCATCGTTGGTCCACATCCCTGTAATCTGATTGCCTAGGGCGACTACGATGGCTCCGGTCAGAGTGGCTAAATCAACGATGTATTCAGGGTTTAACTCACCCGCCTTCCACAATCCATCAGCGAGGACGTTGCGTCCCTCAGCATCTGTGCTGAACACCTCTATGGTTTTGCCCGAGTAGGTCTTGAACACGTCCCCGGGACGGTATGCCCCTGAGCCAGGCATGTTCTCCGCCAAACAGGCGATTCCATTCACCCTGCGATCATAGCCGGTGGAGTGCAATGCTTCCATCAGCCCGAATACTGTTGCAGCACCGCACATATCGTACTTCATATCCCACATTCCGCCGGTAGGCTTGATTGAGATTCCACCTGTATCGAATGTTATCCCTTTGCCAACGATACAGGGCCTTTGGACGCCCTCATCGGCGTCTGGATTTAGAGTGAAAAGGACCATGCAAGGCTTCCTGTCACTGCCTTTTCCTACGTTAATCAGGCCGCCCATACCTAGTTCCTGCAACTTGTCCCAGTCGTAGACTTCGACTGTGATTTTCTCCTTGTCAGCAGCCCACTCTTCAGCCCTGTGAGCATACTCCATTGGATACAGAACATTGGCTGGCTCATTGCCTAGGTCACGTGCAAGATGCACACCACCGGCGACTGAATGGATTATGCTGAGTCCTTCTCTGAGGGCCTCCTGATATCTCGGACTGGCTTGGAATTGTACAGACCACTGGTCTGAGATATGATCTTCATCGATTTCTTGGTGTTCGAGGAATTCGTAATCCCTCAGCATCATGCCCTCTGCGAAGTCGAGCATGCGCTCACCCGTCCACCCGGAAGTGAATCTCACGCACACCGAGAGTCCTTTCTTCTTGGACAGCGAGGCCATGACTCGAGCTCCGGTGTTGCGAACTAGACGGTGGCCCAGCGAATCCTTCTCTCCCATGCCGATGAGCATTACTCTACACCCAGGGGTCCAAACAACCATTCTCTGTCCCTTCTTACCTTCGAACTCATCAGATGAAATCGCTTCTTTGACCAGATTTCGCTGACTTCGACCGAGGCCTGAAAGAGCGTTGTTCGGGGCCCTGTCGACTCCCTCAAAGAGAGGTATCAGCAGTTGTTCGCAGGCTTCATCGAATTCACAATTGGACCAATTCATCATATCGCCGAAGTCTGCGATTTGGTAGTAATATACAAAGAATTGCTTTGAAAATTCATACTTTAGAGTCCTAATTAGTATTCTAAACACATAAATTAATGTTCAAATCTACTATTTCTTCCATTAATCGCCGCTAGAGCGAAGGCGATGAAAACAAGCAGCATCGAAGGGGCTGGAAGCAGACCCGAACCACCAGCCTTCATCTCTACTACGCTCTCATTGACCAATTCTCCCACCCACTTTGAGGAATCTATCACTCTCTTCTGATAGTACAGGACCCAAACCCCCTCGCCACTGGAAATCGGAGCGCCCGTGAAATCGAGGGTTGTGACGGTGCTATTTGTGGCATTGACTGCGAAGCCGTATCCGGGGGCTGAGAAGTTGAAGTCTGATTCCCTCTCCTGTATATCCATCGCNCCCGTCACTTCGGTCNGTTCATCCGACCCAGGNAGCCAAAACTCCGATGAATNTCCGTTCTCGAAGTACAGNAGTGTGGCATTTGACGTGCTCGCGTGTCCTAGGTTNGAAACGCTCAGATGCACCTTTCCATCCTCCACCTNTAGGGAATCGACAACAAGACGGGCCCTCCAGTACCATACATTCTGAATTAGATATCTCATCACATCGAGCTCTTCTTCCAATCTGTCAGAGAGGGCTTCTACTGTCCCCAATAGGAACTGCTCATCATCGGTCTCGAAGGTGAAAGTAGGATACCCCATCACCCCGTAGCCGTAATCTCTACTGGTCCCACAGTTGGGGTAGAGGCCTTGGTTTGCATTCCTAATTGGGATGTCGGATATGTTGGCATTAACATCATCTCTGATGAAATGGAATAACTCCCAGTCCGAAGGCTGTTCGGGCCATTTGCCCCAAGGATAGAGCATGATCCAAACTCCTGTGTGCATGGTGATATACAAATCAGCATGAGGTACCACTTCATTCATGTAAATCGAATTCGCAAGAGTCTCGGATTCACTAAATGCAGAACTTCCAGGCTGAGTCGTGGGGCAAGTGTTCCAGTAGTGATCGTAGTTTCTATTCAGATCTACTTGATTGATATTCCATCTTGTATCTTGATCATTACCGTCCGCATTTAGCATGATGAGGATGTGTAATTCAGTAGTAGCCAAGATATCAATCACTTCTTGCTCACCATTAGCCCAACCCTCGATGTAAAACTCTGCAACGAGGAAGGCAAGCTCCGTGCCCAGATGCTCATTCCCATGGTGACCACCGTCGATGTAAACTACCTCTTTGGCAGCCCCATCGGGCTTGGTTTCTTGACTCCAATCGGAAATCTGCAGCATCCAGAGGTTTCTTCCTAATTCTGTTTGACCAACGACGAGCAGATTTACGATTTCCGGGTAATCATCAGCCCATGCATTGACATCCAAGGTCAGTGTTGCATAGGAATGATACCAGTGCTCCTGAATGATGTCCGGCTGACCAATCTGTGCTGATGCAGCCGGCGCAACTGGCACAGTGAGCATCAGGGATGCGAGGACGATTACTGCCCAGCGGCGCATACGCCGCTGAGGGGGTCTTCATCTACAATCATTGGCACTCGCGGTGAATCTATTGCCCTCTAACCACGACTTGCGATGTGAGCGGCTAATATCTTGGTGGCGATGAGTGCTGCATTGAATTGGGTCAAACGATCCTCTCCGGGGACGATCTCGTTAACATCGGCTCCAATAACCTCTGCACCGCTTGCGAATAACTTCTCGATAATCTCCACAGCGGCCCAATGACTCAATCCACCGGGAACTGGAGTCCCCGTGTCCGGCACAAGTGAACCATCCAACCCATCGACGTCAAAGGTCAACCAGACGGAACCCTCGATTTGGGCAATTCTATCCATGAGTGCAGCCCACCCTGCTTGCCCTTCACACACGCCCATGAAATCTCTAGCATACCAGGTCTCCACTCGTCCGTCATTCTGTGAGAATTCAGCCTCCTCTCTAGAGAGGGCGCGTGTACCAATTTGGACCACCTTGCCGACCCCGGCATCGAGTGATCTTCTGGCCGCGGTTCCATGAGAGAATCTCTCTCCTCCGAGTTGGTCTCTCAAATCCGCATGCGCGTCGACTTGAATCAGCGTCAGGCTACCCAAATCCCCGCCCAATGACGGATGTCCTGCTGCAGCCTGCATCAATGGAGGCAAAATGCCGTGCTCGCCACCTAGGAATATGGGAAATTGCGCACCGTCGAGCCACTCAATTGCATAATCCCTAATCGAACTCAATTGCTCCATCAAAGTCCCGGCATCAGAAAACCACGCCTCTGCCGTATGCATATTCATCCCACATGGTAACTCCATTGGCAGCAGAGGGTCATACAATTCGACTTGAGAACTAGCAGAGATACAAGCGGCGGGACCATCTTCGGTACCCTCTCCCCAACTCGTTGTCATCTCGAATGGGATGGGTAGAATCACTATGTCCCAAGGCCCGTCTTTGGACTCTTCGAGTCCGAGGAACGTAACTTTCTGCTGCTCTTCCACGAGGTCGCGAAAGTAGCAGGTAGATTAACCGCTTCGGAGCGAAAATGACTGTTTTAGGGGCACAGTGAAGGACTGTTGAAATAGCGCGGCCTCCCATCTATACTCACCGCGGAGGCATACGATGGGATTGACACTAGCACAATTGACCGATGCCATTCGGCACAAGGTCGACGTCGATATGGAGACTTCAGTCGCTGAGACTATCGCCGAGCATGCACTCGGATTCTTCGGCTTCTCCAACCGTATTATTGACAACGCCCTCGAGCCAACCGATCGCAATCTGTTTTATCAGTTGCAGGACTATGATTTACTCACCACTGAATCTGAGGAGACCACCCTTTGGGATGGACGCGAGTGGAGAATCCATTACTGGAAATTCAAATCTAACGCCGAGGAACTTGCAAGGCTAGCTGCTGAAGGCAATACCAAAAAGGGCGATGATGACCCCTACGCCGGCGTTTACGATGATGTTCCCGCTTCACTTTGGAGAGAACGTTCGGGTGAGGACGACGATTACGAAGAGCCGTTGTTTTAGTAACGGGGCGGGAATCGGTTCATATCCCATGGTTCGAGGCACTAACGTGCCTCGTGCAAGACAAGCCCTCGTAATCCTCGCTACATTACTACTGTCTACTCAGGCATCTTTAGTTCTGGCTGAGGAGGAAACCCAGACGACTTGCACCGTGCTAGTAGATTGGGATGTTGAGGAACATTGGGATGGCGGTTGGAACGTCTCATACGATGTTCTGCATCGATATCTAGTGGTATTCGACCCTCCATTCACTGGAGGCGATACTCCAACATCGGTCACCGTTTCAGTAGAACAGCACAGAGATGATTCTCAGATCGCTGATGACTCCAATGCCTCGTACATTAGCGCTGGTGGAGAGATTGACATATTACTCAATACCGAGCCCGAGTTCGGAGATACCGTCCACATATCGGTCACAACAGCCGAGGCGATTTGCTCTCGAGATCTATCTATTACTCGTTGGAATCAGCCGATGGCAGATCATGAGATTACCAGAGAGACAACCTGGAGCATGGAGGGTGCAGAAGACGGAAACAGCATCGACTTTGAGGGAAGAGGATGGCAGAAGAGGACCGATGACATTCTGGAGTCCAATGAGCTCGGCAATGGTACATTGATGCTCGACTCAATGAATGGCACTCAAGGACTCATGCTGGCATTCAATCTTGAGACAATTTGGCTGAATGAGACTTACGATGGTGTCGAACTCCTGAATCAGGACTTTGAAATGAGAGGAAACGGCTCACTTTTCCTGAACACCACTGAAGAAGAAGAAGGAGAGAGTAATGGATTCTCAGTAGATGTTGATGTGCATGAAGTGTTGATTCTGCGTTCATGGGAGGAAGGTAGCTCGACAGAACGCTTCCTGATTGACGGAACAGGGTGGTTGTCATTCAATGGAGGCGACAACAACAGCAGCAGCGGGGGTTTTGGCCAATTATCTTCGTTCTACTGGGAAACCTGGGATGAAGATGACCGCAGACGGCTACAGCACCTACAACTTGAGGCAAACGCAACACTCCGACTCGACAGCGGAACAAGCGAGTACTTCTCATTCGATCTTGATGAGTTTAGGATATTGGAGCGCTGGGAGGATGGAGTCAGAGAGGACCAACACTCGCTGATACTTGGTGGCGGCGAATTCGGATTCTTGATTGATGACGAATTTTTCCAAGTCGAAGTTAACGGAACCATTCCGGTAATTCACTTTGAGAGTTTAGGAGGTGAGACAGTTGCCGAGACCATCAGGGTTGATGGGACCTACGATGGCGATGCCGAAGGGAGTTTTGGATTGATTCGAAGGATTGTCGATTCAGGCACCCAAGAGAATGCGACCGGTTCAATGTTTGAAGTAGACAAGATCGAGAATGAGTTCTGGTTCAACGTCTCTGCCACTCCAATCGGCCCCATTACTGAAGAGTGGGAGGCTGAACACAACCTGACCTACGAATATACGGTACCTCAAATCGACTGGTGGAACCGCACCATCCGTTACCAGTACATCGAGGACAACGGAACTGCCAACAATGAGTATCCTGAATACTCGCCCATTATTGTGCAGCCTCAGCAGCCAGAAGCAGACCGAATTTTTGAGAACCATATTTCCAGAGAGACGGGCTCTGCCCCGGAGATTTTGATTCCCGGCGACAGTTTCGCACTAGTGGGCAATAACGCACTAATGCTCCACGTTGATGTGATGTCTGTTGTAGACGGCGTTATGGATGGACACAATGTTACACTCGCAGAGTGGATCGGCGACTATGGTGGCGATACATATGCATCAGGCAGCGTAATCAACGAGGGCCCACTTGCTGGGTTACTCAATGAGGTCCATCGTTGGATTGAGATTTCATTAGGTGACAATAGTAGCGAAGATATAGCATTCATCGAGCATCAGATGGTGGACAGGGTCCTCTCTCCCTCGATAATCTCAGAAGAGGAGAACACGCCCCCAGCTTTACTCACGGTCGGGTTCCGAGAAGGCAGACTACTCACCGAAGGCGACTCTGCTCATCTTGAAGTTCTAGTCTACGACTTCGACACAGATGTCACGGCGGTTTCTGTGGACTTGACCGAAATCGGCCTAGGAATAGTCGAGCTCTCTGATTCCGGTCTTATTGGTGACCACACAATACATGATGACATCTGGACAGCATTGGTGAATTATGACGGCCTAACACACGGCGTCATCGAATCCTCAGTAACAATCGATGACTTCTGGGTCTCAGTCGTAGAGGATGCTAGCATCGAGATTTCCAATGCAGCCCCTAGGATGATGTCCCTGGAATTCTCTCCAGACTCAGTGGTTCGCGAAGATACCGTAGATGTCACAGTAATCGCCGTAGATGGTCATGGAATCGAATCTGTGGCGGTTGATCTACTCGGAGTCGGCGGAGAACTCAACCAATTAGTTGAGAACAATGGTGAATGGGTAGGCCAATTCACTGTCCCAATAGGAATTTCTCCCGGAGAGAGAATAATCCCAATACGAATCACTGACGGTGACGGTGAGACTGTGATTTCCGTACATACTCACGCAGGAGGTTTCCCTGTCGATGCGCCGAAGTTGACAATTGAGAACGAAGCCCCAATTATTGCCAATGTTTCCATCATCAGAGATGGCGAAATCGTTGATACAGTACATGTCCCTTCTACTGGAGACCCTATCACACACCTTCTAGAAGTCGCCATAGAGGATCCCGATGGAGTCTCTTCTGCACAAGCCAAGATTGGCAGACTAGCCCCTATCGGGAGCTCCGAGGCATGGCTTCTGATGGTGGACGATGGAACAGGAGGGGACAGAGTCGAGGGCGACGGCATCTACTCTCTTTTGTTCGATGTCCGAACTACCTTACCAGAAGGCAACATAACCATAGAGGTCAGAGCCACAGATACCTACCTATCGACCACTCCTCAGAACGAGCAACAGCAGACTCTAGAACTCGAGAAGTTGAATCCAGGAGGCAGTGGAGGAAATTGGATTGCTGACAACTCACTGACTTTGGTTGCTGTCGGATTGGCTCTACTGCTGTTGGTCGGTGTCACCGCTGTAGTAATCTCAATGCGAAACTCTGAGTCTGAATGGTGACTAACTCAACTCCTCTGGCCTCAGAACTTCAATTAGACACCACTCCTCGCCATTTTTCTCAATCAGAGCCACTGCTGCTGCCGGCATAACTTCCCACAATCCGGTTAAGTGGTTGATCAGAACCTCCGAACCGGGATTGTGACCAATAATCATCGTAGTGCCATCTTCGAGTAAGTCCCCCAACTGCTTAGATAGGCTGCTGAGTCCAGCGTGATAGATTTCTGAACGAATCTCGATTCTTGCTTCATCAATCACAGGAGATATGCCCTCCAATGTCTCAATAGTTCGCCTAGAGCTACTGACTAGGATTAGTTCGGGGATCCAACCACGGTCGGACAGCGCCTGCGCCATACGTGGAGCATCATGCTGACCCTTTGCACTCAGCGGCCTATCATGGTCGGAAAGACCCGGGTAGTCCAAACTACTCTCGGCATGACGCATCACTACCAGTCTGGTCACCATAGTTCGCAGATGCCACATCTGTTATTGAATTGCATGAATCTCATAAGACGACGCGCGGTGGGACGTACATGCAAACGCGCGAGCACCTCTACATCAATGGCAGTTGGGTGGAGTCTACAGGCGAAGGATCAATCGAAGTTATCAATCCGGCTAATGAGGAAACCATCGGCTCAGTTCCAGTCGGCTCAGCAGCAGATGTCGAAGCCGCAGTTGCAGCAGCCAAGGCTGCTTTCCCAGATTGGTCCAAGACCTCGGTTGAAGACAGAATTGGTTACCTGAACATGCTCTCACAGGCCATCAAAGGCCGTACCGAGGAACTCACAGAACTGATTACCTCCGAGGTAGGGACTCCAATCAATTACTGCAGAGGTGCCATGGTAGGTACTCCTCGTGTGGTCTCCCGTTCGTACGCCAAGATTCTGGAGAATTTCGATTGGGAGGAAGAGGTGCGAAACTCTCTCATTGTCAAGGAGCCGATTGGTGTAGTTGGCATGATTACACCCTGGAACTATCCGCTGCACCAGATCATTGGCAAAGTTGCTCCAGCAATAGCTGCCGGATGCACAATGGTCGTCAAACCGTCCAAGGAAGCCCCTCTGAATTCATTCATACTGGCTGACATAATCCATGAAATTGGTCTGCCTGCCGGCGTCTTCAATCTGGTTTCAGGTCACGGTAGGGAGATTGGTGAGGTATTGAGCAGCCACCCCGACGTGGATATGGTCAGCTTTACTGGCTCCACAGGAGCCGGTGTGAGAGTCAGTGAGTTGGCGGCCCCCAGCGTCAAGAGAGTCACTTTGGAACTTGGAGGCAAGAGTGCCAACATCATACTGGAAGATGCTGAGATTGCAAAGGCGGCATCAGCATCGATTCACGCTTGCTTTGGAAACTCCGGTCAGGAGTGCTCCGCATTAACCAGATTGCTTGTACCGGAGTCGAAAAAGCAGGAGATTGTTGATGTGATTTCGGCGAAGATGGAGAAGTACTCGGTTGGAGATCCGATGGACGAATCGAAGCGCTGCGGACCGATGGTATCGAGAAAGCAACAGGAGAGCGTTTCCTCTTACATCGCGGCTGGAATTGAAGAAGGAGCCACCTTAGTCGTAGGTGGATTGGGGATGCCGGAAGGCTTGGAGAAGGGATTCTTCGTACAACCAACCGTGTTTGCAGATGTCACTCCGGAGATGACCATATTTCGCGAGGAGATTTTTGGACCTGTCCTCTCTATTACGTCTTATTCCACTGAAGAGGAAGCCATCGAATTAGCCAATGACTCCGAGTACGGGTTATCTGGAGGAGTTTGGTCGGGCGATGAAGATAGAGCCATGCGTGTGGCTAGAGAGATGCGCACAGGCCAAGTCAGTATCAATGGTGGACCATTCAACATCTCAGCTCCTTTTGGAGGCTACAAACTCTCGGGCAATGGCAGAGAGTTAGGAGTCCAAGGCCTTGAAGAGTTCCTCGAAATCAAGGCTATTCAACGCTGAGGGCCATATGAGTTCTCACCGGCTCCTCATCATCGCAGGTACCAGCGGAGTAGGTAAATCCACTCTCTCCGCCCGAGTTGCATCTGCTCTTGGATTCTCTAAAATTGTCTCTACTGACACTATCAGAGAGACCTTGAGGACACAGTTCGATCGAGATCAGACCCCAGCTTTGCACAGATCCTCATTCGAACCGGCCAATTCAGGTGCGATTGAGGACTGGCATCAGACTGTAGCAGTGCTGTCGGAGGCAGTCGATGCCGTGGTCAAACGTGCTGCTGAGAAGTCGTCAGACATCGTTCTTGAGGGCGTCCATATCATTCCAAATGAAGAGATACTTGCTGAATGGAATAGTTCGGGTGGTCAGTCCTGTGGAGTCGTACTTCGAGTTGATGATGAAGATGTACATCAGGAATTCATCAGATCTAGAGAGAAGCATAATAGCAAGGGTGTTGCACACTATCTCGACAATCTAGGTAGAATTCGAGAGATTCAGAATCAAATGATTAGCAACGCCGAAGACTCTGGCTGGTTGAGTATTGACCTCAGCACTGATGAGGNCCCGGTTGGACTAATCGAACGCTCTTTNGAGTAATCAAAACCCAAGACTATCGTCCGACCCATTCTGCTTCATCACGCTCAAGGAANGCCCTCACACCGATCTCCTTGTCCTCGGTATCGAAAAGAGCAACGAATTCAGAACGCTCTGCCAGTACTCCCTCGCTGAATGACAAATCTAGGGCTGCCCGTACCGCTCGCTTAGCGACTTTGACAGTGTAGGGCGACTTCCTAGCAATGATTTNAGCCATCTTCATGGCCTCATGTTCCAAGNCCTCTGGCTCGACGACTTTGTTCACCAGCCCCAAACGTAGGGCATCTTCAGCTCCTACCATCTCACCTGTTAGAGTCATCTCCATCGCCTTGCCATAACCCAGCAGCCTACACAATCTCTGAGTCCCTCCGCCGCCTGGAATCAGGCCGAGATTGATTTCTGGTTGACCGAATTTTGCGCGGTTAGATGNAACTCGNATGTCGCAGGCAAGGGCGAGTTCNGTCCCTCCTCCCAAAGCGAAACCGTCGACCATGGCAATTGTGGGCTTGGAAAGGTCCCAAACCGCTTCCCATGCGTTATTTGAGAAGAAATCACGAACATCGTCGGACGATTTTCCCACGAATTCAGAGATATCCGCTCCAGCAGCNAAAGCTGCAGGCTTCGACCTCCCTCCATCTTCGACCGGCGGAGGTGCAGCACCTTTGATGACAACTGCGCGAATCGAATCTTCAGCTTCGACTCTAACACACTGTTCCTTGATGGCTGTGTGGGAATCACGATTCAGCGCGTTGAGTTTGCTTGGTCGGTTCAAAGTCCAGANACTGATAACTCCACCCGAGGGGCTACTTCCTTCAACTNCNACATCTTCGACCAGCAGGACACTCTCTGTCATACTACTCGCACAGNGCCTGTTGGCTTGAACATTAGTCTACTCAACTATCTTCNGGATTCACAGGCGGAGGCATCGGTGGCATCCCTGGAGGAGGTGGCATCGGTGGCATTCCCGGAATAGGAGGCATCGGTGGCATATCTTCATCCGTCAGCACCTCTTCCTGCTTTGTGCTAAGAGATGCTCCTTTCCGAGCGACTTCGAGTGGAACTCTGAGCCGAAGAATCCTTTCCTCATCTATTCTAACATATGACACACCTTGAGGCTTGGTTGAGTCAGGAGATTCCGGCTCGTCGAATACCGTCANCCCATGATNGGGCTGCTTAAGCAACTCTGCTAGATCCTCCCCGTCTTCGACGGNAGACCACATCTTGGCCTTGGCAGCCCTCCTTTCAGCCATCTTCATTCTGCGCTTTCTCTCGATACGGGACCTTATTTCGGCCCTCTTTGCCCTTCTTTGCCCAACAAATTCCTCGACCTCGGCTTCAAAATCACCTTGGGGGTTGGACTCGGCTACATATCTCGCTGCTACATTGCCATCGTCCTCAGCAATGACTGGCATAGGNGCAGGAGGCGGAGACTCTCCTTCAGCCGCTAAAGGAGTGGGCATGGGCATGGGCGGGGGAGTTGGAACTGGCATCTCAGGTTGTGAAGACTTACCTCGACTTCGCTTAATCTTCTCTTCTTTGCGTTGACTGGCGGTTTCAACCTCTAGGACAGGCTCCGGTAGATCGATTTCGACCCTAGGCTCTATCTTAACCTCCGGCTCAACAACTATCTTGGGCGGTTTAGGAACAGGTGAGCGACCTGAGAACATCAAAATCGAGACTAGTGCAAGTAGAACTATTCCTCCTGCTACCCTAGTAACAAGACTCGCATCGCCTTGCAGTACTAGGAACAGAGGGACCCCCAGAATTACTGCTATCCAGAGGGCCATCCTCGTGAGCGAAACCATGTTCTCGACCTATACGAAGGGCCCTCTGCCTTCACCTTGACGGGGAACTGAGAAGTTCTGCTAGGCTGTTCATCGCCTTTGCTCTATGCGTGATTCCGGTGTATTTNCCCTCTTCCCATTCTCCGAAAGTACGCCCATTTCCTTCATCCGGGATGAATATGGGGTCATATCCGAAGCCGCCATCTCCTTTCGCTGAGTCGGCTATTTCTCCTCTACAAATCCCTTCTGCAATCCAAGTTGAATTACCGTCAGAGACCATTGCCACAGCTCTGTATTCTGCTCCTCTTGACAAATCATCTCCAAGTAGTGAGAGGATTCCATCGAGACCGATCTCAGTTTCGACATCAGCGGACTCAGCCCCAGGCCATTCATCGAATGCATCCAGAAAAATCCCAGAGTCCTCTACCATTACTGCCACCCCTTCGATATTTTCTTGCTCTAGTAGGAGTAGGGCTTGGGCCATTTTGGAACTAGCCACAGCTTCAAGCCCCAATTCTTTGGGCTCACTGAAATCAGGGGCATTTCCGTCCACCAATAACTGTTCGACAGTGTGACCCGATTCGGCTAGCAACGTGCCGGCCTCTGTGACTTTGTTCTTATTGCTTGTAGCGAATAGTATCCTCATAACTGACCCTATCCGTGATACCTCACTCGTCCTCTTATGGCCTCGAATCTGGAGACAACATCTCCAGCTTCATTATTTCCGAAATCCAGGTAACCCCTCACCATGGAATCGACGGCTCCCTCGAGCTCGGAATGACTAGCGGTTAAGCACTCATTAAGCACCTGNAGGTCTAACCCCATGTGTTCCAATTCTGGAGAAACTCGGGCCAAACCGAAATCTATCAAGTAAAGATCCCCAGAATCGTCAATGAGGATGTTGTGCGTGGTCAAATCTCNGTGAGAGATATCTNCCTCGTGTAGTCTGCGAATCAAAGCCCCAACTTTCTCCATCACATCGTCTCCTATTGAACCATCAGAGATTACATCATAGAGGGGCCTACCCTCAATTCTTGAGATCAGAATCCAAGACTCCTCTAGATCGCAGTCGTATAGTGAAGGCGAGGGAAATCCAGACTGCTGCAATCTGCCGAGAACTCTGACTTCTACTGACAGGCGACTTCGAGTCAGTCTACGATCCAAGTCTGGATGCCTGTATCCTCTAGGCCTACGCATCTTGAGAACCGCTGGGTTACCCATCCATCTCCCCGCGGTCACACTTGCTTCAGCACCCTCATGCAGCAGTTCAAGGGGCTCCCACATGCGTATTNTGGCTCCCGCCATGCACCTGCGACATTAGATGACTTCAAAGCGGTTGCACACAACGANGTTACTGTATGGCAATAGAATTGCCNCCNCCTCCCCTTCAGCGCGGCAGANTGAACCACTCNTCATACTCTAAATTTGAGATTGAAATGGAAGCAAAGAGACTCAGCNANGCGATTAAGCAACCCTTTAGATGGAGTCTGGAGACTTGNAGAACCATNGCACCTCTGACACTTGAAATCAACCANCTCAAGCAGGAGAAGGNCGTTTTCCTAATTGCACACTCCTATCAGACTCCAGACATCACTTACGGAGTGGCGGACTCNGTAGCTGACAGCTATGCACTCTCGAAAGAGGCTAGAGATGCACCTCAGAATACCATACTGTTCTCAAGTGTCAGGTTCATGGCCGAGACAGCCAAGATCGTGAGCCCCCACAAGACCGTGCTCCACCCTTCTCCTGAGGCAGGATGCTCATTGAGCGATGCGATTACCGCACAGGACGTCAGAGACATTAGAGCAAAATATCCTGGATTGCCTGTGGTGTGCTACATCAACACGAGTGCAGAAGTCAAGGCTGAGTGCGACGTCTGTGTCACCAGCAGTAACTATCTGAAAATCTGTGAGAGGTTGCCTGGTGACGGACTCATCTTCGTCCCAGATAGATTCATGGGCAAGCATCTACAGAACCATCTGGCTGGAAAGAAGGACGTAATTATCTTCGATGGCGAGTGCGAGGTCCATGCCGCGTTCACCGGAGAGAAGATTAGAACTTGGAGAAAGCGAGCCAGTGAGGCGGGCATGGACCTACAGGTCCTCAGTCATCCTGAGTGTGATACTGGCGTGTTGGAGGAGAGCGACTTTGTCGGTAGCAGCGAGGTGCTGATGGAAGAGGCACTAAGGCTTGCTTCAATCGGCAAGAAAGATCTGATGATGATTACCGAATGCGGCACAACTGACAGAATTCTCGCTGAGTCGGAGGACGATCTCAATATCGTCGGAGCATGCGTGATGTGCCGTTACATGAAGACAACCCAACTTGAGGATATTTTGCAGGCATTGCGCGAACCCAGACAGGATCAAATCATCGAATTGAAATCATCAGTAATCGAGAGAGCAGGTCGCTGCTTAGATGAGATGTTTCGTCTCGCCGAGTAAATTATCGCTCCGATGCGGCTTGGTAAGACCACAGGAAAAGAAGTGGGATTAGCATCATAATCGCAGACTGTAGAATTACAGATGAATACGGCTGAAAAGTCTCACCCGAGAATACTTTCAAAACAGCCTCGCCATCACTATCAACTTCAATCCACGCCACTTCTTCAAGCAATACTTGCGGCTCCATTTGATTTACATCGTTATCACGCGTAATTGCCAATGTAGAATTACTCTCAATCTCGTGTAAGTAGACATCATTTGTACCAACAATGTTGTTTGTAGGGTCCCAAAATGGAATCTGTAGGAATGCAACTCTTTCATTGCCAACACTCGGGGAAGAAGACTGCCACAGGGGATCCGATAACATCCTCTGATCTCCTGAAAGAATATCCACTAGGACTGTTCTATTTACGGGGCCAACATCGACAACGGCGACCAACCATGACGATGACATATCAATGTCAATGACGGTAGCATTAGCGTAATTCACAGCAATTCCGGATAACTGCTCTAGATACTCATCCTCAGCTTCAGTAGCAGTGGCATTCAAATCAATTCCAATCTCAATTCCTCCAGTTATTGAGCTGAGGTTGACTGTAGGGGAAGAATAGGCCGAGTCGACCCAAGCAACTAGGGAGCCCGAGGCCGCCACTATCGAGTAGGTACCGTTTTGCTGTCCAACAATTGAACCACTATCGCTAACATCGATGAACTGCAGAGAAGATTCCATCATTATTACTAGAACTGCAGAATCCCCATCTTCCGCTATTGCTACATCGGAGATTGAGTCGAAATCATTCATTGACAAGGTGGGAACAGTCAATCCTTCTTGTTCTCCAAAGTCGTAGAACTCTAGATTTTGATTGTCATGCAGTATCATGTACTGGCCAGAGACCACCACGGATGGGGCATTTGGCCATCCATCACTGACAATCTCAATTCCTTCCTGTGAAGTTACATTCCATAGGGTGATAATTACTTCCGAACTTAAAGGGACCTCCTCCACAGAAACTAACCAACCCTCAGAGCCGGCAGCAGCAGTCGGCCACTCGACCCCTTCCAGTGGGAAATCCTGATGCGTAGCATCCCAAAGTAGCACCCCTCCTGTAGACATCACTACTACTGCAATTATGACGCTGGTCTGCTTTTTGCTCGGCTCTCCAAGGGGCCTTAGGTAATCTTTCACACTTGCAGAGACTTGCTTTACCCACTTTCTAGGGTCAGAAATTACTCTCGCCAGTCTACGGCCAAACAGGCGCTCGTCAGCGACTTTCCAAATCGGTTCACTGGTCCTCGTAGTGATTTCTACAGCGATAATTGCTACAACCATTCCTCCGATTATATCCACTACCCAATGTATGCCAAGATATACGATGCTGAGTGCAGTTAAGAGAATAAAGCCCATCAGGAAATTACGATATCTGTACCACCTACCATCATCATCCCAGCGTTGCATAGTCAGCCAAATAGCGAATGGTAAACCGATGTGCAGACTAGGCATACCGTTGGTGAACGGGTCAATTCTAGTGAACCAGTTATTGATTTCGGGAGTCAGATCGTAGGCTATAGTCTGCATCTGAGGTATATGATTTCCAGTTACTCCGACATTGAAGAATAGATAGAATGGAATAGCTAGAATATATACCCAGAACATCGATAGAGAGACTCTGTCAGCCATATGCCGGTCATCGAAATATATGGGATACAGGAACGATGCGAAGGTGGCTGTCATGAATCCCATAACATAGAAGTGAGTTAGAGCCTCATCGAGTAGCGGATTTCTCATCGCTTGCTGAACCCATAGTACGATATCGCCCTCTATGGCGTAGACGTAAGGAGTCATATCGAGTTGGGTGTTAGCCATCAGAGCACGATCCATTCCATCGAGAATATCCTTCCACAGATAGACGGAGAATACGACAATCATATGCGCCCAGTAACGCCTGAACATGTCGATGAATCCGTCAGCGCTGAGCCTAGCATAACTAGGCTTGAATAATGGCATCATAGCTATACTGAGCACGATTGCACCTGTCACCCAGGTGATGTAGATACCAGTTCCCGCTGCCATCTTCAATACCTCTCGTACGAGAATGTGCCATCAAATCGACCCCTCTTAGAGGCCGAGAGTCAAGTAATCCTCACTGATGAGCCGGAGCCCTCGCGCAGGGTTTCCAAGACATTCTCAACTATGCCGTCGAAGGCTGCAGCCGTCTCTCCTTCAGGCTCAGCCACGATTCTATGGACCCCATCATCACCACCGCGCACTATGCCTGGATCGAAAGGAAGAGAGCCGAGGAATGGAACCCCCAGATCCTCTGCAGCATGAGCCCCTCCTCCTGACTTGAACACATCAAGAGTCATCGACCAAGATCCTTCATCATCTGCATTCGCAGAGATTGGAACTCCTCCGGGACCAATTACTGTGACCTCATCTCCCGGGCGGGCAGTCCCTCTGATTGTATATCCGCTCATATTCTCGACGACCCCGAGAACTGGTACAGACAGTGTTTTAGCGAAACTGATTGATTTACGACTATCGAGAAGAGCAACTTCTTGAGGAGTAGTAACAATTACCACGCCGTCTATTCCAGGCAGATTCTGACTGACTGTAAGGGGCTCGTCACTGGTTCCAGGAGGGAAGTCGATAATCAGAGCATCCAACTCTCCCCATGCGACATCACCGATGAATTGTTGAATCGCCCCAAGTTTGATTGGTCCACGCCAGATAACCGGCTTATCGGGATCCTCAAGGAGGAAAGCCATCGAGATTACCTTGACTCCGTTAGGTCCGATTGCAGGGTGAATCTCTCCTTCCTCGACATTCAGATCAGACTCCTCTATTCCAAGCATCTTTGGTATATTTGGGCCGGTGATGTCGATGTCCATCAGTCCAACCTTCATGCCCTTACGGGCGAGTGATAGGGCCAAACCAGTGGCGACAGTAGACTTGCCCACACCACCCTTGCCAGAGAGAACCATGATCTTGTGCTTGATTCCCTCATCCATCTTGGTCATACGCAGTTTTCTCTGCATCTGCTGATACGCCTGCTCCATCTGAGCTCGCTGTTCTGGAGATGCATCCGAATCGACTGGGGCGTCCACCTGTCCGCCAGAGTGATGGCTAATCGGAGAATCCGCCATGGTACTACGGAATGAGAGGGCTACTTCAATTCTGTTCAGCGAGCCTTTAATCTAAAAATCTAGAATATTATGGATTGGTTCATTAGTCACCGAAGTTAGGCATCTGCGATGAGGGTACTATTCGTATGCGTCGGTAACACATGTCGCAGCCAGATGGCCCAAGCTGCTGCTAGACACTGGGGTCATGAGGCAGAATCTGCAGGAACTCACCCCGGATTAGCTATTGCTCCGAATGCAATCAAGGTTACATCCGATTTAGGAATAGAAATGCAAGGACAGTACCCAAAGTCGGTAGATGAAATAGATTCAACCGGATTCGATCTTATCATCAGTATGGGTTGTGGCGTTGAGTGCCCTGCTCTTCCCATTGACGAGGATTGGGGGTTGGATGACCCCGTGGGCGGAGGGGAAGAAATCTACCGTGCCACTCTTAATGACATACTGGTCCGTATCGAGGCCATCAGTTAGTAAACCGACGCTTAGAAAAGCGATTCTTGTTTCCCCGAATCCACACGAGTGTAGTGTAGTGGTTATCACCGGGCGTTGCCAACGCCTGAACCCGGGTTCAAATCCCGGCACTCGTACCATCTTTNAGTTNCTAGATTGNCTTCTTGCAAACCAATTCGGATAACTCTACAATCAACTANNCAATCGNGAAATCCNAGCGGGCATGGTCTAGTGGTTATGACAGCAGGTTCCCAACCTGCTAACCCGGGTTCAACTCCCGGTGTCCGCACCATCTTCTTCTANTGCTCTTCTGAGNCTNACTACNCCTACTATCAGAGANAGGATACAAGCCAAAGCAGCTACATTNGCNATGANTATCGAAATCGATCCGATGAGAATNCCGTAAATCAGCCATAATATNAGNGCCGTAGAAACCAACCAGAAGGTAGGNAATGAGATGCCCTCATGAAGNCCCTCAATCCATACTTCTCTAAGNTGNGGAATCCAAGCCATTACTCCNAGNGTNCCNGCTATTATGCCAATCGACTCAATAAGAAAGGTCTGCATAGGGGCCTCAAATATCANCTCGNTCAGATTTACNGTNTCCAGACCAGTCGTATATTCCCCTGCCTGTTTTCTTNCCCAGATCTCCGGACTNNACTAACCGGTCCAGCATNGGATGCGGCAAGTANCGATTATCNCCAAAAGCATCAGCAAGATTGTTGAGTATGTCTCGCCTCACATCCAAGCCTACTANATCGCTTAGTTCAAGCGGACCCATCGGGTGCTTGTAGCCCAGACGCATTGCNGTGTCTATNTCNCTCGCTGANGCTACTCCATCTGCAAGCATCCGAATCGCTTCGTTNCCGAGAACNACTCCNAGNCGACTGGTAGCNAAGCCGGGTANATCACGAACGAGAATAGTCTCCTTTCCCATGGCAGAACCGATTGANTGNGCGGCTNNGATAGTNGNATCTGAGCATAAGTCATGNTGGACNAACTCNAGCANACNCATCAGCGGTACCGGGTTGAAGAANTGCATNCCGATGACNCTCTCCGGGCATCCAGTAGCGCNNGCAATCTCGCCGATTTGCANNCCGGATGTGTTAGTCGCAAGNACTGCATGAGGGGGCGCCATCTCCTCGAGCTGGCGAAAAATGTCTCGCTTGAGNTCCATTACCTCGGGNACGGCNTCGATTACGAGATCAGCATCTGCNACNGCCTCAGACATATTTTCGTATGAACTTAGATTNGCNGACCACTCGGACTTCTGNTGCTCTGTGGTTTTGCCACGAGNAATCCCATTGTCCCAGAAGGCGTNAATNGAATCTGTGCCNTTCTGAAGNCCNTCGGGAAAGGAGTCGTAAAGNCGGGTTTGCCAACCNGNCTGNGCGCAGACCTGNGCGATTCCGGCACCCATTGTACCGGCGCCGATGACGGCGACGGTAAGGACACCCATTGAATCACTCCCGACCGTAGGCTGCCAGTGCTGCCTGNAACANTCGCTGTCGAGGCACATCATGCTCNAGGAAGCAGGTGAAAGGAGCGACATCTTTGAGCAACTCGATAGCGGTGACATAGGCNCCGTACACAAATGGCTCAGCAGTTTCTNTACTGGGTATTTCTATCCCNAGTTTACCCAATCCTTTGCGAGTATCCTCNTCCCANATGGCATANGTGTGNCTGGTGAAGTGNANGTAGGCAGAAAGCCNGCGCATGTCCGATCTAGCCTTATTNGTAAAACTCTCTATGAGGAGAGTGTCTGGATACCTGATNGCATATAGGGCAAGCATGACTTCTCTCTGCGTCTCCTCCCTCCAGTCTCGCTCGGGAAGGNCCATCCACGANTCAATCATATCGAGCATCTCGGGAGTATATGGNCTCCGNANTCGGTATAGCAACTCCTCGTAACCTTCTGCATCCTGCTCGGCAGAATGGTGNTGCTCGTGNAAGTAATTCGTCAAATTGTCGAAGAAAGGAGCACAACGCTCCTTGTCGAACATGGTTAGAGCGACATGNTGCATGTANAAGCCCCCNGATTCAGTNGCCCTTCCACTCACGGTACTGAATCCAATCTTCCTTCATGTANTCGTTNATCAGCTTCTGCTCATCCTCNTCGGNGGGTAAAACTGNAGAGAGATATNCCTCCCAGTCTGCATCATCGCCCTCNAACNTCTCACCGTGGACNGTNTAGCGCTTACCCGCATACTTTCCTATGCCGCGCTTGAACTTGTCAGANGGGATGTAGAGTTCNGGCTCACCCTCCTTTCGNGCCTTGCTGATTCTACGCATCTCNTCACGCAACTCCTGGAAATACAAATCTCTGCTGGCTTCGTTCAGGTGNTCTCTATCTGCTGCNTCAGANGCCTCTCTCTCATCGTATCGGCCCTTGACNCCGTACACATATGCCCATTGAGCACTTGTCGAGTCATCGGTACCGAANANATCGAGGCCNGTACTTACCCACTTGTTGACNTACTTCTGAATCATTTCNCAAGGTATGACNCCCTGCTTGACNATTCTTCGAAGNCCATTAGCACCCGTTCCTAAGTGGAANGACTCCTCCTTNAGCATCGGNCCCATCGATGCTGCTAGAGGCTTGAATGAGGAAGTACTGAGCATTTTCAGTTGGTACTTGCCATCGCGGTCAATGAAGTGAGTGAACATGAAGAAATCGAGCCAATGATCGATTGGTTCGTTAAACGAACCTAATATTCGAGTCCCGTCTTGGGCATTCCTCTCAAGGAGTTTAGCAGCCTCACGAACTCCCTGCTCGCCGAAGAAGGTGCATAGNAGGTAGGCCATTTGCCAGCCATGACGCTGTTCTTCGCACATGATTCTCAGAGCTGATTTACGATCNTACTCCGTTGGNGCAGATGCTAGCAGGTGATTCTGCTGCTCTACAGATGCGAACTCGGTATCNCCTTGGACGCTGACCATGTTTACGATGGCATCNCTGATGGTCTGCTGAGGAATTTGCATCCTCCTCTCCCACTTCGGTCGGCCTTCNAAATCTCCGAACTCAATCNTNTCNCCTGCNGTNTCCCAGTCGAACTTGATGTCGAACCTNTAGTCNCCCAGCCAAGAGGGGTCGAACCCTATTCTTGTCTGCCAGTCATTGAACTCTTCAATCCACGCCTCAAAATTCTGAGTGTAGTCTGCTACTATCTCTGCGTCTGCCATCGAGAGTGGGCAGAGATAACAGGTATATCAAACGCTGTATGAGAAAACGCACTCTATAGAGTGCGAGTCTCAATTCCCATCGAATTCTGGGACTTCCCTGTTCACATATGCTGCGATGCCCTTCTTTGCATCATCACTCTGGAACAGATCGGACTGTAGCTCTCTCTCGAGGGCTAGATGGTACTCGAGCGGAATCTCAATTCCACTCTGCACACTTCTCTTGATATTCCCGATGGCCTTGCTTGCCGCGTAGGGCAGTGTGAACTGACCGGCATAGTCCAGAACATCTTGACGGAACTCATCAGGGCTACCGGCCCAAACGTCGTGAACCAAGTCCATCTCCTTGGCCTCTTCGTAAGAGAACTTACGTCCTGTGACCATGATTTCCATCGCCTTCGCCTTACCCACCAGGCGAGATAGCCTAGCAGTTCCGCCGGTGCCTGCAAGAACTCCCAGAGAGACCTCTGGAAGGCCGACTTGACCAGAGTCCTTGCGGCCGATGCGAATGTCGGCTGACATGGCAATCTCCAGACCGCCGCCTACAGCGTGGCCGTTCAATGCTGCGATAACTAACTTAGGAGTCTGCTCAAGCCTGCTTAGAGTCTCGTTGGCGTGAAGGCAGAAGAAGTACTTGAATCCAGGACTTACAGAGTCCAGCATGCTGATGCTGGCACCCGCGGAGAAGAACTTCCCTCCGTAACCAGTCAGCAGTATCACAGTGACATCATCATCGAAGCGAGCCNTGAGNACTGCTTCGTCGATGTCNCTCATCATTGCATGAGTATANGTATTGACCGGGGTCTTGCCCTCGGNGAGAGGCTCNCCGGAGGAATCNGAGCACAGTTCAATGACGGCGATTCCGTTGTCCGTCACTCCGTAGTTCACAAGGTTGTTTGGCATTGGCTGCATTTCCGGCCAAGATGTCATGCCTGGTCCACTCAGGGTCGCCATATCAATCAAACGGAGCCGGATGACGCCTTTCAGGCGTCGCCCTCGATGAAAGAGACCGACCCTCCTCCTTTGCGAATTGACTCCCATTCTGCCGCAATCTCCTCGGCTTTCGGGCTAGGTTCCCATGAATCTCGAGATAGAGAGTTTCTGAAAGGCATCCTGCGAACCATCCTGCCGTCCTTCAGTTGCTTGCGGCGTAGCATACCGAATCTTACTAGAGGCCAAAGCATTAGTCGTAGGGGCCCTGGCGAGTACAGCCAGCGCATGAAGGCGAGGCCATCTCCCTTCCTGCGTTGATCTTTCATCCAATGGTTCGCGACCAGTTTGAATCCCCTGTCTCCGACCCTGTTCATCAGGAATCGATTGATAGCACTAGCTCGGACTAATGGAACTAGGCGCTTGCGGATTTCTTTTTCGTAGTGACACTCACCAAGAACTGCCTTGGCCGCAAGAACTCCACTGGTGACGGCGTAGCGCATCCCAAAACCCCACATGAAATCCTGCAGGCCGCCCGCCTCGCCGACGTAGTAGCGACCTTCGTAGACATACTTGTCAGGAAGTGAAAAATCACCTTTGCCTCCGACTCTCTTGATTGGTCTACGATTGAGGTCATAGTGCTGCTCGTACCATGCAATTGTCTCATTGAGGTAGCGTGAGGTACGCTTCTGTTTCCTCCATAGACAGGTGCAAATCAGGCCGATTCCGTCGATGATGATCAGATATGAATAGGCACCGGGAGCGAGCTTATCGTTTAGTTGGAAGGAGACGTGATTGGGGTGGTCCGTATGGAAGATTTCACCAAATGCAACAGCACTGGACTCTTTGGGCCCGGCCGCCACGATATGACAGTCTTCAGGTGACCTTCGTGTGCCGTAGTGTATGGTAGCACCCGCAGCCATGGCCATCCGCTTGAAGCCTTGGTCTATGCAATGCGAATCAGTACCTCTCTCAACAACTCTGAAGGCAACGCCGTCAGTAATCGGATTGGTTATCTCATCGTCGGGATGAATCAGGTCGATAATATCGAAGTCATCTGACTTGAACTCGTCAGGGTCTAACCCCCACTCGCGCATTTCATCGAAGAAGTCAGACTCGCTGCTGGTCCAGTTCTCGATACCCTGGAAGTCACCATCGAAGCGAGCCCCACTGTCACTCCTTATCTCATGAACATGGACTTCTCTGCCCGCCTTGGCCAAATAGGTCGCTGCGGCTAGTCCAGAAAGCCCAGCACCTAAAATGTGGACAGGCTCGTCACTCATGCTCACGCGAGCATTCACCTCCGCTTGAACGGTTGGGTCTTGCGCGGTCTTCAAGCGCTGCACCCGAATGGAGAGTCATGCCACGCGTGCGAGTATCGGTCGAGCCCAAACGACTTGACCCTGATTATCTACGGCGCCAACTTGAGGTAGAGGGATGTGGCAGTGTGGTAAGTTTCGTTGGCTTGACTCGTGGAGTTGATGATGGAATTACCGTCGAGAGACTTGAGTTCGATGCTTGGGAGGAGAAACTGCCAGAAGTCTTGAACAATCTAGCCGAACTGGCCGTAGATCAGTTCGGAGTTTACTCAGTAGTAATGGCTCACCGCACCGGGTCCGTAGGCCCTAGCGAACCGATTGTTTGCATACATGTTGGCTCAGTTCACAGGTCTGAGGGATTCGAGGCCTGCAGTTGGCTGATTGACGAACTTAAGCGACAAGCCCCGCTTTGGAAGAAGGAGGTTAGGTCGGATGGAGAGATTTGGAAGGCTGGACTGGGATGATCACATGGCACCCACGCCGCCGATAGCGTCGGGCACGTTTGATGCGATTCCCTCAACCATCATCCAGCCATGCCCCTTGATGCCATCGCCGACTAGCCTGATCCCATCTATGCCGATGTCAGAAGGCAACTCGGCACCCTGAGGGGCCCGATTGCAAGGCCAGTTCCTATGGTAAGAATGAACGCAAATCTCCTCGGCGTGGTCGGACAGCCACGGAATTGCCTCGTAGAGATCATCTCTGCCTTTGCTGATTTCCGACTTGACGGTGGGGTCGGGGACATACTGGTGAGTGATCATCAGATGCTTACCCTCGGGAGCAAGACTCGGATCCGAGAAAGTCGGAATGACGTACCCTCCAACTCGTTCCAATCCCGGGAGCATGGTCACACCACTGCCCCGATGGGGGATATCATCATCCAGAGCGAAAGCAAAGCCGATTCCACCCACCGCCTGAGTATCTCGCACCTGTTCTCTAATTTCTTCAGCGACTCCGAAGTCCCCAGACAGTGCACTCAGAAGGTTAGGGTGACCGCCGTTGTGGATTATTGAATCTGCACCGACCCAGAAACCCTCGTCACGTCCACGTCTTCGCACGCCTATGCAGAACCTGTTGTCCTTGGTTGACTCCTCCGCATCTCCAGGTAAAATCTCGGTAATCTCATGCGAGAGCTTGACTCGGACACCATTCTCTCGCAAATCTTTCCTTAACCCGTCAATCACCCCCTTGCAACCTCCCTTGGGGACATGAGGCCTGTCACTCCAGAACGAGTTCTGCAGCATCCTGACCACAGTCGAAGCCGGCATCTGGTCGAATCGCAGGCTGATTGCAAAGTTCGAGAAGGCGTCTAGGAAGTCGATGAAATCGTCAGAGAAACGTCTCGACAACCATGTTCTACCATCTTCTGTTTCGTTGCCCCAAGGCTGCTTTGCTTGCTTCATTAGTAGACCGGGTAGATTGATGGCGTCCTTAGCAGAGAACCAGGGGAGAATCCCATATGCCGAATTGGCTCGAAACAGCCTACCATCTCTAATTAGACAGGCGAACTTTGTAGTTGGAAGAAACTCAACCCCATGGCGCCCCAAATCGAGCCCACCTCTGTCTGGCTTGCCCAGAATCAGATTTGCAAATGGTCCCTTCTTACCATGTGGAATCATGTGAACAGCACCGGTTGGAATCTGAAAACCATCGTGGTCGTGCTGAGTAAACCTCCCACCAGCGAACGACATTCTCTCAAAGACTGAAACATCTACCTTACCCGTCTGCGCCATCGACGCAGCAGACATTAGACCACCTACTCCTGCTCCAATTACGACAGCTTTTGGTTTGTCAGCCATCGATCCACCTCATGTGTATACCAATGCTCCCGTTGGGCACCACAGCAAGCATCTCAAACAGTCAGTACAATTCTCAAGAATCACCTCGCACAATCCCTCCACCACTAGCGCATCATCCTTGCATGCCATCAGGCAATATGAGCACCCTACGCACAAATCATCAATCACTCCCAATTCCATTGCATCCGTGATTGGACGGTCATGGCTAATTCCTGATGACAAGACCGGCACCGCACCCGGAGTCGCCCTGTCTCGGAAGGCCTCGGCCATGAATCCACATTGTGGAGTACTATTTCAGATGTTATCCATGAAATCCAATAGTCTNAAAAACCCCTCTTTGGATTATAAGTGAGGAGCCCCCGTCTACGAAAAGATGGACGATGAAGTCTGGACCGGNATGGTCGATATCGGTTCAAAGCCGGTTGTCGCACGCGAGGCAGTCGCAACCGGTCTGTTGAAACTCTCAGATACTGCAATCGATGTTGTAGCCAATGGACGCTCTCCCAAGGGGGACGTCAGGGAAGCCTCTACCATTGCAGCAATTCAGGCCGTGAAGGAAACTCCTCGCACACTGCCACATTGCCATCCGATTCCGATTGAGGGTTGCGATGTCGACTGGAAGATTGACNACTCGGGACTTCGTTGCACTGTCTCCGTCAGAACCCACTGGACGACCGGAGTCGAGATGGAGGCGCTATGCGGAGTCAGCGCCGGTCTGCTATGTGCTTGGGACATGCTCAANCCCATTGAGAAGAACTCAGATGGGCAGTACCCCAACTCTCAGATCGAGGGAATCCGTGTACTCAGAAAGAGTAAGTCGGACCCGCATGATTGAATGCCTAGACCCACTCCGGTCTTCATGGCTACAAGGGACCTGGCAGACCACTTCGTCCAAGCCACCGAGGCCGCAGCAGTTGCAGCCTCGAAATGGAGGGGACTAGGGGATGGTAAAGCTGCAGATGGAGCAGCCGTTGAAGCCATGCGCGCGGTATTCGACAACGTACCCTTCGACGGCAGAGTAGCGATAGGCGAAGGCGAGAGGGACGACGCTCCGATGCTATGGATAGGAGAGCCACTTGGATCATTACAGGGCCAAGCCGGAGCTCCTAGCATAGATATCGCAGTTGACCCTCTGGAGTGCACTAACCATGTTGCTTTTGACAAGCCAAATGCAATGGCGGTTCTGGCCGCTGCTCCAAGAGGAACTCTATTACATGCTCCTGATTGCTACATGGATAAGATTGCTGGCCCTGCTGAGATGGCAGGACACATCAGTCTTGAGGCTGATGTGGCCTACAACATCGAGGCCGCATGCAGTGTTCTGGACAAGCATAGCTCACTGCTCAAAGTTGTGGTGATGGACAGGCCGAGGCACGAGGACTTGTTCCGTGATTTGAAGCAACACGATGTCAATGTCGTGCTGATTGGAGACGGAGATATTGCCGCCGCACTCAACGCCGCTGATCCAAATTCAGAGATTGACATGCTGATGGGAATAGGAGCCGCTCCGGAAGGAGTCATCACGGCAACTGCACTTCGCGGATTGAACGCACCATTCGAAGGCCGCTTGATCTTCAAGAACGATGGACATAGGGATAGGGCTGAGGTGATGATTGAAGGCGATGTTGACAGACTCTGGGGCCGCGACGAACTCTGCTCTTCAGACGACTCAATTTTCATTGGTACCGGCGTTTGCCCTGGGCGAACAAGGGGAGTAGAGGAGACTGAGGATGGGCGACACTCTGTTCACTCAGAAGTGATAGACGTCAGTTCTGGTGAGCATTACTATTTATCCTCGGTGCGATGACTTCATTTCTTGCAACCTCCACGAATCCACGAGGCAATTGTATGGATGAAGGATTACTCGAACGAACAGCGAATCAGTTAGTGGCCCCAGGAAAGGGAATTCTGGCCGCAGATGAGAGCAATGGGACGATGTCGAACAGACTGGCAGCGGTCGGCGTCGAACCATCTCCAGAAACCCGCCGCGCCTATCGTTCAAACATCTTCGCAACCTCAAATTACGAGTCAGCAATCAGTGGCATCATCCTCTTTGATGAAACCATTCGCCAAACTATGGACGACGGTACTTCTATCCCCGATTATCTTGCAAGCCGTGGCATTCATCCAGGAATCAAAGTAGATACAGGCGCGAAGGAATTAGCCCATCACTCCGGTGAGAAAGTCACTGANGGATTGGACGGTCTGAGAGAGAGGTGCAAGGAGTACTTCGCNATGGGTGCACGCTTCGCAAAATGGAGGGCNGTAATTCGAATCGGAGATGGCATGCCTAGTGATGCAAACATNTCCACNAACGCCCATGCNTTAGCCCGNTATGCAGCGATTTGCCANGAACAGGGNTTGGTTCCAATTATCGANCCAGAAGTGTTGATGGATGGCAATCACGATTCTCGNACATGTTANGATGTTACTGCACGAATCCTAGATGCTACCTTTGCAGAGTGCAAGGTTCAGGGGGTGCACATCCCCGGGGCCCTACTCAAACCAAACATGGTCTTACCAGGAAAGGATTGTCCAGATCAGGGCAACAGAGAACAAGCAGCACAGATGACCGTCGACTGTCTAACAGCTCACGTTCCACATGAACTTCCAGGGATTGTTTTCCTTTCTGGTGGACAGTCGGATGAAGATGCCACCGCCCATCTCAATCTAATGAACGGAATGGATGTTGAACATCCTTGGCAACTATCTTACTCATATGGAAGAGCCTTACTTGCACACGCATTACAGACTTGGGCTAGTGGCTCCGGAGAAGAAAGTCAGAACACCTTTGCTCACCGTGCTGCAATGAACAGCCTCGCCAGAAGCGGCGATTGGTCTCTAGGGTCTGAAGTCTGATTCAGTGCTCTTCAAGAGCTCCGGGCCGGAGTTGCCAGACGCAAATTTCGTAGCGCCCTGATAGAGCACCACCTCTCTTAGTGGTCGCGACCTTCATGATGTCCTTATCCTTTGAGAGAACATTGCCCAATTGTTGGGGAGTGGTTCCATGGCGCATAGTGGAGTTAACATGCTCCAGTATCTCGGTAGTGTTCGCCTCTCCTCTGTCATCGAGGAACTTCTTGATCTTCTGTCTTAGTCTGGTTGTTCTCATCTCATTCTCTCCTTTCTTTGGGACTGTTTCTCTCGTGGTGCCTTACCCATTCTGCGGTAGCCCATTCCGACAAGGGTGGCGAATTACCGGCCATCCCGCTCTTTTGCACGGTCCCAATGCGAACTAAGGTCGCATCTGACTCCATTACGGCCGCAATTTCCGAACTGTTTGAAGGGTTATTCTGTGAACTCAACCAAGCCGAGATCTCCGCAGTATTTCGTGGCTTGTCAGCCAGATACTTGCGGATAATTCTCCCTAATTCGTTCCTGTCCAATATTCTCCCTCAGTCTTCGATCAGACCCCAAAGAGGCCCGATGGGCTTAGGATGGCGGGCGCTGATATAACGCTTCTGCACGAAATAATGAAAATTCGTTACATGAAGTTGCAGAAAAGAGACCAATTTCCAAGTTTGAACCAAGTGCGGAATTGAAACTGGTTATTTTTCCATTGGAAACCTGTAACTAAATGTAACTAAAATATAAAATTAAATACAATAGACTAAACTCATTATACAAGGAGAGCGAAAGTCATGCCTGAGGTGCCGATAGAGCCCCCAAATCAAGGTATGACAAATGATCCTGTGAGAATTCGCAGCAAACACCGTCGAAGGTTACTCGGTAGGTTGACCGAAGGAGGGGCTACGGTTAGCGAACTTGCCAATGATGTTGGGCTCAGAGTTCCTCACGCTTCTGCAGAGCTGAAGAGGCTCCGAAACGATGGACTGGTCTCTAGTGATCAGTCAGAGGGGAGCCGTGGAGCTAGCATGCATCTTACCCAATCAGGATGGGAGGTGATTCGCTCCGACGAACTATCTAGGGCTATGGAAGCAACCCCTCTCCCCTCTGATTCTGAAATGTGCTGCCTGCTATCGCGCGACGGACCCAATCTGCTACTCGGGGTTTTACAACCAATACAGACTCCAATTATCCCAATCCCGATTAGACCTCCAGCTGAGACAGGCACATCTTCTTCTTCCACAGGAAGAGAAGGGGTACCTTGGACTTGGGCCGTTTTCAGAGAGAGGGATCCTAGATGTTTTGATCTAATTACAATGGAGACGGCATCCCAGATTCCTAAGCCCATTGACCCTGAGAACATTGATGCATATTCGAAACAGACGAATACCCTGGGAATTATCCGTGCTCGTTTATTGGACTCTGAAAGACCAATAGCGATTGCTCCAGGACAGTGGTTCTCTGAACCTTCATTTCTACCTCCCCCTCCACTCCCTGAGAGAAACTATCACCGTGGAGAATGGGTGCTTGGAGCTTGCCACCCCAAGTCGCCCGAGATTAGGCCTAGGATGCCTATAGCAGCAGTTGTATCTGATCGACTCCCTAGGACGATGATTCTACGGACTGCACGGTTGAATTCTTTGGTAATTGCAGATTTAGGTGGCCTAGACATTGTCGGTGAGGAATATCCTTTGGATGCATTAGCCCATTGGATTGAGCGCGCCCATCCTAGACTAGACGATACGGAAAGGGATAGGCGACTACAATCTCTCGTAAATCGAGTCAGTAAGGGTAGAGGAAGTACCGATGATTCAACGTGGAGGCGATTCAGAGCAGACTGGGGTGATGCACATTTTGTCGAGGATGCGGATTCTCTGAGACAACTCGATATTCGTGGGCTCGGAACAGCAGCAAATCAGGCTCTAATCAAATGGTCACTATCGGATTATAATGCGCTCCCACTGACTCTTGAAATCGACTCTCAGTTTCCCGAGGACTTGATTTCTGCAGTAGCGTCACATCAGAATCTAAGGCTCGTATTGCTGGATTCAGATAGGCCCCTTTTCTCGAGTTTTGATAGACTTGAGAGTGATCCAATCAGGCCACTACCATGGCTCTCTCTAAACACAGTTTCAGACAACAACCTGTCAATTAGACTAATAGATCCTATTCAATCTCAAACCTCTTCAGTTTCGGAAGAATCCCATACCAGATCATTCGAGTCTCTTGGAGTAGCAGCCGAGTTGCTTACCTATTCGGATGATGAGGAATCGGTAATCATGTCGGCCATATCTCAACACCCGGGAGGAAACGAAGAGTGGGCCAATCAGATGGAGGCCAGATACCCACTTGCTGCCTGGATCGCCTCACCCCCTAGGACACGCTGGCCTCGGTGGCAGAGACTTAGGGGAAGATTGGATTCAGATTGGCTGGTTCTGCTAGATCTAGAAGATCTGCCACTCGAGAGACTTTCTGAGATAGCAGACGAGGCTCCAGATCCTGTATTATCGGAGTTCTCTGAAAAATTGCAGACAATCCTACGCTCAAATCCTGAGAAGGCACTTAGGATGCGTCCAGCCTCTGATCCAAAGAACGCCAGCCGAGGGGATTCTTGGGTAGCCGCACAATTACTTTCCAATGCCCCTTGGCTCTCAGAGCATCTTCATTCCGATTTGATTAGTTGGGCTCTCGAGGCTTGGTTGTGCCAACCCCCAATCGAATCGATGGCGGCCCTGGAGGGAGTGGCTTGGCTCTTATCTTCAGACAAGGGCCAAGGGGAATTCAAACCCATTGCCGAGGGAATCCAGAGTGTAGGAAATCAGTGTCCGGAAGGCCACGATTTGAGAATTTGGTCGAGTTTGGCTAAGGGGTTGAATGACATTTCAAGACTTAGCAATGAGGAGTTAATGGATATCTTAGCCCTGCCTCCTGGTTGGTGGGCACCGATTTCGTCAGCAATATTGTACTCTATGCTTGAAGATCAAGAATCCACAAGTTGGATTCTATCTAATCCAGTCCCCTGGTGCGCCGCAATTCTAAGACCTGCAGGGGAGCCCTGTGAGGCTCCTGGATTACATTCCTATACTCATCCTGGTTGCAATTCAGAGTTACTATCCAGACTACATCGAATTCTCAGAGGTAGAGGCCAAAACGACGATCTAACCGAGACAGCCAACTCAATCACAGATTTGTTGGATGCCTTGGACGCAGCAGCTCGAGGTGCTGCCCCACATCCAGGAAGAACGCATCCTTACTCAGGATGGCTTGCACAACCAATTGAAGATTGGCCGATTATCGATACAGAAGACGCCCTCAGAGGAGAGCCCTACATTTCTGAAAGAATTATTCTGCGGAAATCAGGATATAATGCCGAAATCGGCTCTATGGGCTCGATTTCGGGTTAGAATACGATGAAATTGCTGACCGTGAGGTTCTTGACTACCTCCCGTGGCCGTAACATGCCCGTGCTGCAACACCGTGGTGACGAAGCCCCACGCCGGAGGAATAGTATGAACCAAGGTACCAAGCACGGGACGCCACTTGTCGAAGACCAGTGTGACCGTCTGCAACGGGATGATCACTGGAGCAAAACAGGTGGCCGGATTGTGTTAGGTCTCCGGATGACCGAATGGAATGAATCATGGGACTACCCCACAATCCGACAAACGTCCCGGGGTGGGTCAGGCGCCCGAGCTTTGCTGTGAAGGCCGCCGTTACGCCCCGGGGCACACAATCCACTGGAGTTGGTAAGATAAACCAGGTCGGCCTCATTGGCGGCACCTTCGATCGCTTCCATGCTGGACATCAAAATCTACTGATGTCCGCACTTTCCCACTGCCACCGAGTCGAAGTTTGGGTTACTGTAGATTCAATCGCTAGAGCGAAAGACTCCCGGATTAATACATGGGAGCAAAGAGTGGAAGAAATTAGACAAGCGCTAGCTCCGGACTCCGAACGATTGGAGTTTCACGAACTAGAGGATTTGCACGGACCTGCTCCGACTCACAATCAGGCCACCGCAATAATCTGCACATCTGAGACCATGCCTGAGTGTGAGGCTATCAATAGGATACGTCAGGAAACAGGTATGCCTAAACTTCAGATAATCTGCGTAGATCATACAGTTTCTTGGGATGGTAATCCAATTTCTAGCTCCAGAATTAGAAGCGGAGAAATAGATCGTCAGGGCCAGCGTTGGATTCCGGAATCCTTTGAGTCAAATGAGATGGCGCTTACTCCCGAAGTTGAGGCTGAATTGAAAGATCCCTTTGGCCAGCTGATACCTGGTCCAGAGGATGATCCCAGTCACGCGATGTCAGAGGTTCTGATTCTGACTCAAGAGGCCCGCGGCCCGCTTATCGCCGTGGGCGATGTGACAGTCCGAACACTCCAAGACATTGGCAGACCCGCTGATATTGGCATCATCGACGGCCGTACAAAGAGACAAGTTTGGGAAGGGTCGGAGGGAATCGATTCATCTCTCTATGATGCAGTTTTGGAATGTTCAAGCCCGGCAGGTATGCTAACTCCCTCATTCCTCTCTTCATGTAAAAAGGCAATCTCCTCATGGCGTGAGGGTCACAAGTCCTCATTGATCATCGTAGACGGAGAGGAGGATTTAGCTCCGTTATTCCTTCATCCACTTTCACCCATCGACTCTGTAATTCTCTATGGTCAACCCGGGAAAGGAGTTGTAATCAGATGGTGCGGCGAGGATGCGAAGCAACGCTGCCGCAGACTGCTCAGCGGGTTTGAGACCGTCTAGAAATCAAGCAGCATCCTCGAGCTTGTGGATGCCGAATCCGAAACTGACCAGAATCACCATCACGGCATATACGCCTGGATCGACCCAAGTAGTGTTCATTAAACTCCATGATAGGTAGAAAAGAACTCCCATTAAAATCATCCAACTTGCCAGCGTTCTTCTAACTCCATTCTCCGACGACATCAGGCTAGAGGATACAGGCCCGTTGGGCAATCCTCTGAGCCACTCCATCGCACCCCCCTCGAAGCACTTCTTCAAGCCCATCGCACCTAGTGCCAATAAGGAGACTCCAAGCAATGCGAACACAATATCATCGACCACAAAGCCAGCATCTTCGTGAGGAACGTGTGAGGTAGCCACATCTCCGGAGATGAATCCGATCCACATCACCTTGAATCCTGGAGAGTAAGCCCCTATTGTGATATTGACAAGCGTTAGCAGAATAACCCAAGCCCCTAGCACCATAGCCAAAGTGGACATGGTTTGGCTAGGCCTGCTCAAGGACTCTTTCCAGTCAGTTCCCTGCATGGTCATCGAGGCGGCGACCTTGCACCTTCGTTTAACCGTTATCTGAGGGCGAATGACCACTCAGAGGTGAGTCTGTAGGTTGTATCTGCCAAGTGCCGCTTCGGCAATCAACGGTTCGGAATCACTCATCGTTGAAACCGCATCGACTCCCTTGGGTATTGCAGAATTGACTTGCTTACTCCTTCCGCCCCTACCCTTGCTAACGTTCCTAGCCATGATCAAACCGAGAGTATCAAGCTCATTGAGGAGTGAAGAAATACGCCTTGGAGTCAAGGGCTCAACTGAGATTTTCATACATGCCTCGCTGTATGTTCTGTATGTCTCACCGGTGGAGATGTTCCTCAGTCCGTTGTCCTCGTTCAGTTTGATTGCAAGGACAAGCAACTTTTGATGCAGAGGCAGAGTCTTTAGAACAGGAGTGACCTGATCATATTCTAACTGACTCTGAGCCAGTCTGACATGTCTTCTGTCCACAGTCTTCTGTGCTCTCTGCTCAGCCTTCTGGACAGAAATGCGTAGTAGATCGAGAGCCCTACGGGCATCACCGTGCTCTTGTGCAGCCAAGGCGGAGCAGAGCTCTAGAACCCCTTCGTCGATTACCCCTTCGCGTAAACCGGTCCTGACTCTCTCGCTCAGGATGTCCTGAATCTCAGGCGCCCCGTATGGGTGGAAAACCAAATCCTCCTGACTCAATCTTGAGGTGACTCTAGGGTCAAGTTGTTGGGTGAAGTTGAGATCATTGCTGATGCCTATAATGCAGCATCTTGAGCTCCTAAGAGAGGTATTCAGACTTGTCAGGTTGTACAGTAACCCATCGCCGGCTCTAGTTACCAGATTGTCAATCTCGTCGAGTACGATGATGTGGACTCCACCCGCCCTATCCATTCTGAAAATTAACTCTTCAAGAACTCTATCGGTGGGCCAGCCAGTGAATGGGATTGGTGAATCTCCACGCCTTCCTAGTTTGCTGGCTATGGTCTGTACAACTCTGTACTTTGTATCCACATTTCGACAGTTTATCTCGTAGGTCTCAACACCCCTCCCCATCTTCTTGCCTTTATCCAGTAATTGCCCGAGGACAAATCTTGTGACCACAGTCTTACCGGAACCTGGAACGCCATAGAGCAGCATGTTCGAAGGAATGTGTCCGTTGAGGGCATCAACCAGATTGCGTACTAGAGAATCGACCTCATGGTCTCGATGAGGAAGCCTCGAAGGCTCAAACGCATGGTCGAATGCCCGCCTATCCACGAAGAGACAATCCTGACCGAGAATTTTTTCGAAAATGTTTCCGTCCATTTTCTTTCACCATCGGGCCAAAACACGATTGACCAATCATCAAGACCTAGGATCAAGATGTGCCGGCCAACGTGGATGTCAAGCGAGGATGTCGGTGGTAATAAGACTGTCCGAGGAGTCGAGAAGTTGACCGAGTTTTTCCTCCTCTAAACGCCATATAAATCACAAGCAAACATAACCACGAATAATGCCTTCAACTTCCCTTTAGTATAGCGTTTTTGTAGATTATAATCCGGTGTTAATTCTGCATCACCGGGCATTCTAGATCTATGACCTTCCTCATGATGAGGATGACGCCGGATTTACTCCCACCGAATCTCCGAAAGCCTCGAATTCATACTCACACGATTAGCAAATTGATTGATTGCTTTTTCTCATGTATAAACTGAGTTAATTTATTCAAGAATTTCTTTTCATAGAAATAGAGCCATCATCGCCATATTCAAGACTATCTCCATCTTCGATTTGTATTATCGATTCGGGCAGTTCGGGAATCGGGAATCCCGACTCCTCTCCCTTGGCACTGGAGTAGTTGTGAGTGACCAGCACCAGCGCGTGGGGATGCCTCTCAGAGAATGCCAGCACATCGGAAGGAGTATGGTGATGAGGACTTTCGACGAAGTCTGGGATACCCATTTCGAGCAGAATCACCTGACATCTGGAGGCTCTGTGATCAATCTCCTCACACGGCCCGGAGTCCCCGCAGTGCAGAAATCTGAAACCACTTGAGTGAATCAACTCGTAACCATGAGGGTCGGTCTGCTCAACATGTCTGACTGGGAATCTCTCAAAGGACCAATCAGTTCCTTCCAGACTCCCCTTCTCTGATTCCGACCACACGACTCTTTCATCTAGGGCCTCCTCAAGACTTCCGGGGAAACCAGTGTTACACAGATTCCCAAACAACTCCCTTCCTCCCGGCCTCAGGTGGACACTAAGGGCAGACTCGAAGTCGGGGTCAGAGATATATTTCCTATCAAGTAGAAGGAAGGGGAAACCGAACGTGTGGTCGGCGTGCCAGTGAGTGATGAGTACATGCCTCAAATCACTAGGAGAGATACTACATCGCCTCAGCTGAGCGAGTACTGTTGGCGGTGTGTCTACCAACACGCATTCATCCAATAGTGCGAGAGCATGCATCCTGCCGTGTGGCATGAATGCGTTCCCCGTACCAAGGAAGTCTATGCGCGCCATGTGCTGCGATGAGGGCACCCTGACTTGACCTCATCGCATTGAATCGATTACCGAACCCAGCCCTCTCTCAGCATTTGTTCATAAACAGGCCTTGTCTCGACGGCTCGCCAGACGAGGATTTCACATGTCAGAGTGGAGTGCGAAGAACCCCTACGTCTCTAAGTTGAATGAGAACTGGATACTAAATGGCGAAGGCTCGAGAAAGGAGACTAGACACATTGTATTCGACTTGGGAGACTCCGGTCTTGAATACAAGGCAGGAGATGCTCTGGGAGTAATCCCACAGTGCCCGCCCGAGATTGTCCAAGAATTGCTGGATTTTTGTGGCTTTACTGGAGACGAGGATATTGAAACTCACCTCGGCGACTGCAGCATTAGGGAGGCGCTGACAAACAGGTATGAGATTCACAGGATTTCCAAGAAGTGGATTGGAAATCTCGGCGATAGAATAGCGTCGGATTCTCCCAAGATCGAGATTAGAATTGTTGGCAGGCAGCGAGCATCTACTCAAGATGGCGAACTGCTGATGGATTGGAATGGTTCTGGAGTGGAAGATGACATACCCGAGGGGTATGTCGAGATCGGCTCAGCCGATGATCCTGCAGAAGAGCTCTGGAACAATCTGATGGACGACCCAAAGGCCATGGAGGATTACATGTGGTCTAGGGACTACATCGATGGCCTATCCGACTTCGGCCATATAGGATTCACACCTCAGCAATTGGTCGATGGTATGGATAGACTCAAGCCTAGGCTATACTCTATTGCCAGCAGTCCAGATTTTGAGCCTGGAACTGTTCATCTAACTGTAGCTATCGTCAGGTATCATCACCATGAAAGGGACAGAACCGGCCTTTGCACAGGATACTTGGCCGACCGCTGTGACGTAGGTGACTCGGATATTGGCGTGTTCATGTCGCCTACACGATCTTTCGTACTGCCAGAGGACGGTTCGACTGACATAATCATGGTAGGCCCGGGAACTGGAATTGCACCGTTCAGAGCATTCCTTCAGCAGCGGCAGATGGACGCTTCAACCGGCCGCAATTGGTTGTTTTTCGGAGACTGGACCGAGGAGGGCGAGTACCTATATCGGGATGAGATGGGGGCGTGGAAGGAGTCTGGCCTGATTGACCACCACGATCTTGCTTGGTCACGAGCGGGCCCGGAAAAGGTGTATGTCCAGCACCTGATGAAGCAGAATGGCGAGGAGATATGGAACTGGATTGATGGAGGAGCTTACTTCTATGTCTGTGGAGATAAGAACTACATGGCCAGAGATGTACACTCGACACTCATCGAGATATGTTCAGAATACGGTGGAATGTCTGAAGACGAAGCCAAGGATTTCGTCGAGACCGGTCTGATGAAGACAGAGAAGCGGTATCTACGCGACGTATACTGACGACTCTCCGCATTGCTCATACAGCGTCTGCCCGAGCGCATCAATATGTTCCGCCGCGTTCTGATTGCTAATCGCGGCGAAATCGCACTTCGTATCCTACGCTCTCTACGCGCGCTAGGGATAGAAGCAGTTGTTATCCATGGGCGTGAAGATAGGTTGACCTTGCCAGTGAGGATGGCAGACGAGGGAGCGTTCATCCCGCGCGACGATCCCCTAGCATCATATCTCGACATAGAAGCCATAGTCGCTGCCGCCAAAGAAGTGGGGGCAGATGCTGTTCATCCCGGATACGGATTCCTAGCCGAGAATGCAACTCTAGCCGAGAGACTTATCGAGGAAGGAATCGTATTCATTGGTCCTAGCCCTCAAGTGCTTAGACTGTTAGGGGATAAGATCTCGGCCAGAGATGCGATGGTAAAGGCAGGACTTCCTGTGGCTAGAGGGTCTGGCCAGCCCATTTCGGACGAGTCTGAGGCCCTCGGAATGGCCGAGGAAATTGGATACCCGGTGATGATCAAGGCGGCCGCCGGTGGCGGCGGTATTGGCATGCAAGTTGTGAATTCAGGAGATGAGTTCGAGTCGGCCCTGAGACTTTGTCAAGGGCGAGCACTCTCTGCCTTCGGTGATGATAGGGTATTCGTTGAGAAGTTCATCGAAGGAGCTCAACACATCGAATTTCAAGTCCTAGGCGACGGTAGCAAAGCAATCCACTTTGGAGAGAGATTCTGTTCTATTCAGAGGCGGCATCAGAAGATTATCGAGGAAGGGCCATGGCTCTCAGATGAGGTTCGTACAGATCTTGGAGCGAAAGTTGTGGCTGGAGCAGAGGCCGTCGGATACAAGGGTCTGGCAACCTTCGAATTCCTCCGTGACTCAGACGGCGAATTTTACTTCCTTGAGGTGAATCCGCGAGTCCAAGTTGAGCACACAGTGACTGAGATGATTACTGGAGTAGACTTGGTTTCCTTGGGAATCAAGGTTGCAGCCGGAGAATCACTTCCACTCAAGCAGTCAGAGATCCAAATTGCAGGTCATGCTATTCAGACCAGAATTAACGCAGAGGACCCATTCACTCTCAAACCGTCCCCGGGCAGAATTTGGGAATGTCACTGGCCGGGGGGACCCGGGGTCCGAGTTGATACTCACTCCCACACAGGATATGACATGCCACCATCATTCGACTCTTTACTAGCCAAAGTGATAGTCTGGGCGCCGAACCGCGAGGAAGCAATAGCCAAGATGGATGCTGCTCTGGCGGAGACGATAATCATCGGAGTGGATACTTTAATCCCTCTTCACAGGGCAATATTGAGTGAGACAGACTTCCGTAACGGAGATATCACCATCGCGTATCTAGATGAGCACCCGGGTATACTAGAAGAGGTGTGATTGGTGAAACTTGTAATTCTAGGAAGCATCGGACTCGACGATATCGAAACTCCTATTGACAGCGGTTCCGATCTGTTGGGAGGGGCTGCCGCACATGCAGGAATCGCTGCTGGTTTCCATCTCCCCGCAACTCCTCGCAAGCCACCAGCGATTGGATTAGTCAGCGCTGTTGGTAAGGACTTTTCATATGAGGCACAGAGAACTCTCGAGAACTCAGGCCTGAATCTGGCTGGAGTAGTTCGCAAGGATGGAAACACATTCAGATGGTCGGGCCGATATGAGGGATCTATGGACGATGTCACGACCATATCGACAGAAGTCAACGTTCTCGAGAACTACATTCCCGAGATACCAGCATCTTGGAGAGATCCGGATGTTCTATTCTGCGCAAACACCCACCCTCGATCTCAGGTGGCTGTTCTAGATCAGTGTCCAGGGGCGGCAATTACTGCTCTGGACTCGTTCATGTTGTGGATTGAAACCGAATTCGAACTACTCTCAGAGGCTCTCCGAAAGGTGGATCTAGCCATACTCAACGAGGAAGAGGTCTGCGCTATTGCTGGTGATGATATAGTACACAATGCGGCTGCCAAGATTTCCTCAGGAGAAGCTCTCTATGGAGGTACTGCGGCCGGCCCTGGACCCAGTGGAGTCATCGTCAAGCGAGGCAGAAGCGGCTCAGTGGCATACCTAGATTGCGGCACAATCACTCTTCCTGCATATCCTACTGATGCCTTAGTTGACCCGACAGGTGCGGGCGACAGTTTTGCTGGGGGCCTGTTGGCCAACATAGCTGGTCGCAAGGGCGCTCTCAATCAGCCCAATACTATGCGCGATGCACTGTTGCATGCTACTGTAACCGCCTCCTTCTCGGTTGAAGGACTCGGAACCTCAGGAGTTAGTAGTCTCGATCGCGGACGCTATCACGCTAGAGTCGACAAATATCGTCGCATGGTTGGCCTGTGATTACTCAAGCCGCTTAATGCCTGGCAGTGGATGAGGGTCATTCTTGGAAGAAGTCCTCCTTAGTTGAGAGAATCTCAATCCCCGCCCCTCAATACCGTGCATTGCAACAGATTCTCTATTCTCGCCGCTGGAAACCCGCTTGACCACTCCCTCTAGGGCTTCCTTAGCGGAGTGAGGTTGAGGGCTTGCTTGAACTTCTCTGTTTACCACATCTGCTTGATGATCCTGATCACTTCGCAGCCTGATGTGCTGCGAAGACTGAAATCTCGCGCCAGAAGCCTCGACGGTAGCGTCAGTATCTCCATATTCGGAAGCATAACTTTCAGAACGCCTCTGAACGCTGTGCCCAGGCCCTAGCAAGGCACCAATCCAGCCCATTCTCTGCTTGGATGCCTTTCTCCGACCGCCGGTGTTTACCCTACCACTTCCCATCGAATTGACGATTCTAGATACGCCGGGGAATTCCTCTAGGCTAGCGGGATCAATTCCTGGAGCACTTCCTCCCCCATCAGTTAGCAAGGCCTGTTTTGCTCTCGCCTGTCTGACTACGCCCGGCTTACACTCTTCTCTGACTGCGACCTCATTTGGAGCCGGTAGTGAGCGAGCCATGAATGGCCCTGTTTCTCCAAATCTATCCTGTGCCCTCCTAATCATCTGTGAACTGGAAGGGCCTCTATCCTCGACAGGAGAGTCGACTGCGCTGATGTAATTCTGTGTGATTGGAAAGTCTTGGGCAGGAATCACGGAATCTCTCGGAGGTGGTGTGGTTGGTGGCGAGTAGGACGATTCTGAATCAGTGTCGAATATTCCACCCTCTCCGAATAGGTCCATTCCTACTGCAGCTTCTCCGAGGGCTGAATCAATTCTAGAGCCGCCCGCCGGCTTCTCCTCGTACCAGGGAGGAGACTCCTCTCTGCCCCAAGCTCTGGAGTAAGCATCAGCTTCAGGTTCCATTACTGGGTCATCGAACATCATCATCGGCGACGGTTCTTCAGCAGGAGGTGGACTGGCAAAGACATCATTCGTGAATGATGGCATCGCCCCTGGCTCATCCACAGATAGGAACCCTGCCATAGGGGAAGATTCAGGCTCGGCAGGAAATGAAAGCAATTGTTCTGGGACAGACTCAGTCTCAGGAGCCTCAGGTGCTTCTAGAAGCCCCTTCGTTTCTAGGGTGTCACCCATTGCATCACGGAGTGCCGGGAATGGATGTAATTCTGCATCAATATGTTCCAATCCTTTTCGCGCTTCTTCAATCGAAGAACCCCGGCCTACTCTGTCGACCATCATGCACAGTTTGAGCAGAACTCCTTCACTACCGGCGACGATATGACGATCACCGGCCTCGGTCTCGATCGCTAAGACCGAAGTCCTAGACAAGACGTATCCTAGTAGAGTCAGCGAGCCTGCGGCAGTTGCTACTAGGGCATATGGAGCAAGCAGAACTTTGAGTCCAAGGTAGATTGACATCAGACTCAGTGGAACCGCTCCGGCAGGGAATAGGGGGACCTTCATGTGACGCATTCTCGATATCGAACCTAGTGAGAGCCTGACGCCGTGACCATCAAACCTCTCCAAGGTCAGCTGTCGCTTTGTCAGAACGGCGACAAACTTCCCTCCTGACCCGACCAAACTCAGATTGCCGAACAGTTCCGACCTCTCTTCATCTTGGTCGAGCGTTAGCCCGACTGAGTACATCCCGAGCAGACCAGCGACTCTGATTGGCTATAACTGCTCGGGATACTGAGCGCC